>CALCIC010000559.1 GCA_937907405.1 uncultured Isosphaeraceae bacterium
CCGACTGCCCGTCGAATCGTAACCATGGAGTCTAGGGTCCGATGAAACTGATCAAGTCCGCCATGTTCGCCTTCGCCCTGCTGCTGATGAGCGAGGGGGCCGCGCACGCCCAGACCGCCGAGCCCGCCGCAACGGTCGTCAACCTCAACCCGATCGGCGCCGGCATCGTGATCGTCGGCGCCGCGTTCGGCATCGGCATGCTGGCCAAGGCGGCCGTCGAGAGCATGGCCCGCCAGCCCGAGATCGCCGGCAACATCCAGACGGCGATGATCATCGCGGCCGCGCTGATCGAAGGCGTCACGTTCTTCGCGCTGCTGCTCCAGTTGCTCGTCTGAGTCGCTCCCCGACACGGCGGCATCCGGCGTTGCGTCACTCGACGGCCCGGCCCCCCCTCTCCGGGGCGCGGCCGGGTCTTCCCTCATGTTTCCTCGTTCGTCGATCGCAGGATCGCGCCCCGCACTCGCGAGAACCAATCCATGCTCCGCAGTAGAACGTTTGCAAAGGGGTTCCGGCTCGTCGTGCTGGTCTCGGCCATCGCCGTGGTCTCGGTCTGCTCGCGGGCCTCCCTCGCGGAGCAGCACGCCGCGGCGGAGGCCTCTGCGCCCGCGTCGGCCGCCGGCGCCGACGCGCACTCCGTCGCGCAGGAAGGCCACGGAGAGAAAGCCAACCCGATGGAGGCGCAGCCGACGCTGGCGATCTGGACGCTGGTCGTCTTCCTGGGCCTGCTCGCCCTGCTCGGCAAGTTCGCCTGGAAGCCGCTGGCCCAGGCCCTCCACAATCGTGAAGAACATCTCGAACACTGTTTGCTACAGTCGGAACAGGCCCGCAACGACGCCGAGCGGCTGCTGGCCGACCACCGCCGGTTGATGGCCGAGACCGACGACAGGGTCCGGACGATCCTCCATCAGGCCCAGCGCGACGCCCAGGCGAACGCGACCGAGGTGCTGCGACAGGCCCAGGCCGACGCCGACGCCTCCCGCGAGCGCGCCACCCGCGACATCGCGACGGCCCGCGACCAGGCCCTGGCCGACATCTGGGGGCAGACGGCCGACGTCGCGGTGAGCGTCGCCGGTCGGGTCCTGGGCAAGAACCTCGGCGACGACGACCGCCGCCGACTGCTCGACCAGGCGATCGCCGAGCTTCCCTCGGCCCCCAACGGCAAGGGAGGCGCCCAGGCATGACGACCAAGCCGAAGTCGGCCGCCCCCCCGCTCTCCGAGGACGACGCCGAGGCGGTCCGGCAGTACGCCGCCGCCCTGCTCGGCGCGGCCGAGAAGGAGAACCAGGTGGAGGAGGCCCTCGACGACCTGGACGCGATCCGCGTCGAGGTCCTCGACCCCAATCCGAAATTCGAACAGCTCCTGGCGTCGCCGCAGACGGCGGTCGACGAGAAGGACCGCATCCTCGTCGAGCTGCTGGAGGGCCGGGCGTCGAGCGTCGTCCTCCGGTTCCTCCGCGTCCTCAACCGCCACGGCCGGCTCGGCCTGATCGGTCCTCTCTCTCTGGAGGCCCGGAAGGTCTGGGATCGTCGCCACAACCGCATCCCCGTTTATGTGAAAACCGCGTCGCCGCTCGACGCCGACCAGGAGGCCGCGCTCACGAAGAAGCTGGCCGCCATGATCGCGGCGACCCCGATTCTCCACGTCGTCACCGACCCCGATCTGATCGGCGGTCTGGTCGTCCAGGTGGGCGACCAGGTGTGCGACGCCTCGGTACGAACACGTCTTGAACAGGTACGCCAGCGGCTGATCGAAGGGAAGATGTATGAAATTCAGAAGCGACGAGATCAGTTCAGTCATTCAGCGTGAAGTCGAGCGGTTCTCGCCCGAGGTGACTCGGACCGAGGTCGGCACGGTTCTCGAAGTCGGCGACGGCATCGCCCGCGTCCACGGCCTCTCCGGCGTCATGGCCGGCGAGATGGTCGCGTTCAAGAACGGCGTCAAGGGGATCGCGCTGAACCTTGAAGAGACGTCCGTCGGCGTCATCGTCCTGGGGGACTACACGCAGATCGAGGAAGGCGACCAGGTGACCGCCACCGGGGGGCTGCTTCAAGTCCCCGTCGGCGACGCCCTGATCGGCCGCGTGGTCAATCCGCTGGGCGAGCCGATCGACGAGGCCGGGCCGATCGTCACCAGCGTCACCCGGGCCATCGAGTCGGCCGCCCCCGGCATCGCCGGCCGCCAGCCGGTCGACGAACCGATGCAGACCGGGATCAAGGCCATCGACGCGATGATCCCGATCGGCCGCGGCCAGCGCGAGCTGATCATCGGCGACCGCAAGACCGGCAAGACCGCCATCGCCATCGACACCATCCTCAATCAGAAGGGGACGGGGGTCGTCTGCGTTTACGTGGCGATCGCCCAGAAGGAGTCGACGACCGCCGGCCTGGTCGACATCCTCCGCCGCCACGGCGCGATGGACTACACGATCGTGGTCGCGGCCGGCGCCAGCGACCCCTCGCCGCTCCAGTACATCGCCCCCTACGCCGGCTGCGCGATGGCCGAGTACTTCATGTACGAGCAGGGCAAGTCGACCCTTTGCATCTATGACGACCTGTCGAAGCAGGCGGTCGCCTACCGCGAAGTTTCGCTCCTGCTTCGCCGGCCTCCGGGCCGCGAAGCGTACCCCGGCGACATCTTCTACGCCCACTCGCGACTCCTGGAACGGTCGGCCAAGTTGGCCAACAAGTACGTGATCGTCCCCGAGTCGACCAAGCCCGAGAGCGTGACCGAGGACGGCGGCGTCAACAAGAAGGTGTACGTCGGCGTTCCGGGGGCCGAGGAGGCCGAGCACGACCTCAAGGCGAACTACTCCAAGGGGCACAAGGTCGCCAAGACCCCGACCTCGGGGGGGTCGCTGACGGCGCTGCCGATCATCGAGACGCTTGAAGGCGAGGTCTCGGCGTACATTCCGACCAACGTGATCTCGATCACCGACGGTCAGATCTACCTCCAGCCCGACCTGTTCTTCTCGGGCGTCCGACCCGCCATCGACGTGGGCATCAGCGTCTCGCGGGTGGGGGGCAAGGCCCAGATCGCGGCCATCCGCAAGGTGGCCGGCGGCCTGCGGCTCGACCTCGCGGCGTTCCGCGAGCTGGAAGCCTTCGCCCAGCTCGGCACCGACCTCGACAAGGCGACCCAGGCCCAGCTCGACCGCGGCTACCGGATGGTCGAGCTGCTCAAGCAGCCTCAGTACCAGCCGCTCGCCGCCATCGATCAGGTCATGAGCATCTACGCCGGCACCACCGGCGCCCTCGACGACGTGCCGATCCGCGAGGTCCAGCGGTTCGAGAAGGAATTCCTCGAATTCGTCAAGGTCCAGCGGCCCCAACTCC
>CALCIC010000560.1 GCA_937907405.1 uncultured Isosphaeraceae bacterium
CCCCCCCCGCGCCGCCCCCCCCCCCGGCCCCCCCCCCGGCGTCGTACCCGCCCCCCCCCCCGCCGGCGCCCGAGGCCGCCGATCCCGCGTCCCCCCCGGCCTCGGCCCCGACGACGCCCCCGGCCCCGGCCCCGGCTCCGACGGCCGCCGCGGCTCCCCGGGCGCGGAAGTTGGAGCCTCGGCGGCGGCGGCGGACCCGGATCAAGCATCTGCTGCCGGCCTGGTGCGTGTCGCTGATCGTCCATCTGGTGATCTTCTCGGCGCTGGCGGCGGCGACGTTCACCAGCACCGACCCGACCAAGAAGCCGATCGCGTTCGACACCGCGCTGGCCGGATTCCGCAACGGCGAGTCCGAGCCGCTGCCGATCTACGCCGACCCCAAGAACATCCCCCGCGACCAGGCGATCGGCGACGAGAACGCCGACGCGGCGGCCCCGTCGATGGAGGTCCTCACCGGCGACGACGGCGGCCCCGACGACGGCGGCCACGCGGTCTTCAGCGGCCGGTTCGTCGCCTCGGCCACCCCCAGGGTCCACGGCCGGGGCAAGGGGGCGGTCCAGGCGACGGCCGTCAACAAGCTGGAAGGCATGCAGCGGTCGTCGCTCAAGCTCACCCCCTCCCTCCCCGCCCTCGACCTCTACGGCGGCGGCCAGTTCGCCGGCGATCCGATCCACGAGACCCAGGACGTCGGCGCGGCGCTCGACCAGATCGCCAGCGAGATCCTCCGCCACCTGATCGACCACAAGGTCACGGTCGTCTGGCTGTTCGACGAGTCGGCCAGCATGAAGGACGACCAGACGGAGATCCTCAAGAAGTTCAACCGGGTGTCGGTCGAGCTCGACAAGAACGTCTCCGCCGAAAAGAAGGCCGCCGCCGCGCTCACCCACTCGGTCGTCGGCTTCGGCGAGGGGATCGAGTTCCCCCTGAAGCAGCCGACCGCCGACGTCGAGGAGGTCCGGGCGGCCGTCAAGAAGCTGTCGACCGATTCCAGCGGCGCCGAGAACACCATGAACGCGATCCGGGCGGCCGTCGAGGCCCACACCAAATTCGTCTCCAAGACCCGCAAGGTGCTCATGATCCTGGCCACCGACGAGTCGGGGGACGACGGCGTCGACGTCGAGGAGGCCCGCCAGGCGCTCAAGAAGTTCAACATCCCGCTCTACGTGATCGGCCGCCAATCGATGTTCGGCTATCCCTACGTCCATCACCGGTACGAAGACAAAGTCACCAACGACGTCTTCTATCCGGTGATCCGCCGGGGCCCCGAAACCGCCGACGTCGAACTCTTCCAGTGGGACGGCCTCCACGAACGCTGGGACGAACAGCCCTCGGGCTTCGCCCCCTGGGAGCTGGCCCGGCTGACCAAGGACTCCGGCGGCATCTACTTCGTCCTCCCCAGCGAGGAGTTCATGCGGATCCGCCAGCGCGAGAAGGCGTACTCGATCGCCCAACTCCGCGAATACATCCCCGCCTACGACACCCGCATCACCTACGTCCAGAAGCGGACCCAATCGGCGCTGCGGCGGGGGCTCTACCAGGAGATCGTCAACACCCGCGACTTCCGCTTCCGCCGCGACTTCCCCATCGATCCCGGCGCGCTCTCCCAGGCCGCGGCCGAGCAGATCCCCGTCGCGACCCAGCGGCTGCAAGACATGATCGACCTCCAGAAACGTCTCGAAGCCCTCAAGAAGTTCCGCGAACGCGAGCCCGAGAAGCGCTGGCAGGCCCACTACGACCTGATGCTCGCCCAGACCGTCGTCTTCCAGGTCGTCGCCTTCGAGTACGGCGCGCTCATGACCAAGCTCGCCGCGACGCCTCAGAAGCCCACCAAGCCGTCCACGGCCGAGCGGATCATCGCCTTCCGGGTCGACCACTCCACCAAGCCGGTGGCCCCCGGCGCCAGGACCGCCAAGAAATACGCCGAGGCCAAGGCGCTGCTCGAGGAGGTCGTCGCCAAGCACCCCAACACCCCCTGGGCCGATCTCGCCAAGGACACCATCAACCAGGGCTTCAGCGTCTACCTCCACCAGTGGGATCACAGCCCCAAGTACGACGAACGCGCCAAGTTCGTCCCCAAGTTCTGACGTGGCTCGGTGTGGCGACCACTCTCCAAACTACCCCCGGTACTCCCTGAGCAGCTTGCCCGGCAGGCCGACGTCGACGACGAAGACCGCGCCCGTGTAGGGGGCGGCTTCGGGGGCGTCGAAGCCCCGTTTGCGGGCGACGAACGTGACGGTGGCGGCGGCCCGGACGGCCGGGCCCAGGGGGCGGCCGGAGTCGGCGTCGAGGCCCGAGGGGAGGTCGAGGGCCAGAATCGGCTTTCCCGAACGGTTCATCGCCCCGACCACCTCGGCGAACGTCCCCTCCAGCGGCCGGGTCAGCCCGGTGCCGAACAGGCCGTCGACCAGCCAGTCGGCGTCGGCGAACAGGGCGTCGAGCTCCCCCGGGCTCGGCGGCTCGGCGTGGTCCTCGAACCAGACCTCCTGGGGGATCTCAGACCGCTCGACGATCCCGCGCTGGGTTTCGGCGTCCCCCTTGATCTGGTCCCGGCGCGCGAACCAGACGACCCGGACCGCGAACCCTCGGGCGTCGAGATGCCGGGCGACCACCCCGCCGTCGCCGCCGTTGTTCCCCGGCCCGCAGACGATCACCACCCGGGGCCGCGCCGGGGCCGAACCCGCGAGTTCGGCCAGCCGCAGGGCGGCGCCCCGGCCGGCGTTCTCCATCAGGATCAGGGTCGGCAGCCCCAACTCGCCGGCCGCGCGGGCGTCGACCGCGCGAGCCTCGGCGCGAGAGAGCGGGCGAAGGTTTTCGGTCGTCGTCATCGGCGTTCCCTCCCGAGATTGACAAGCGGCCCGGCGCATTCGAAGATACATGCATCGCCCCCGATAGGAAACCCGGAGCCGGAGCCGCCGCGATCATGCCGATCTACGAATACCACTGCGAACCCTGCGCCCACACGTTCGAAACCCTGATCCGGAGTTCGAGCGACGTCGCCCGATGCCCGAAGTGCGGCGGCGTCGAGGTCGCCAAGCAGTTCAGCGTCCCCGCCGCCGCCCAGACCGGCGCGGCCGGCTCGTCCCTGCCGATGGCGGCGCCGTCCGGCGGCTGCGGCCGCCCTCAGTGCGGCTCGGGGGGCTGCGGGGTCGGTTGAACCGAAATCGTCGGCGGCGGAG
>CALCIC010000561.1 GCA_937907405.1 uncultured Isosphaeraceae bacterium
ATCGACGAGTTTCTTCTCATCTTTGTACGGCCCGGTTTCCAGGTCGTCAAGGGATCAGGATCACTGGATCGCACAATTCCGTCGTGGACCGGAAGCGGAGGTGGGGGGATGGAGTAGGCGGAGGCGGTTCGAGGTCCGGCCTTGGGCTGATTCGTAAGGCTGCTTTGATTCGTTGCGGTCGTCGAGGACGCCGGACCACGGATCGCGCCTTCCAACCGGGGCCTAAACCATCAAGAGCCGGCCCACCAGTCTTCGGGGGCCGGAGCATCCAGTTGCAGCGATGGAGCGGGAACGCGCCCTCCTCCTGGATCAGCCTGCGAAACCTCCGAACGGCGTCCGCATCGGTTCCCGAGGTCCGCGACGACGATCGCCCTGAGAGGAAGCGGCATGAGGGTGGTCGGCGCGCAAGGAAGGGACCGGGCGCGCCCCCCGTTCGAAGAGGCTCGCTCGGTCCCGTCTCGTGGTCGGCCGGGGTTGGTCAGCGCCTGCCGCTGACGCGAAGCATGGCGCGGAGGCGGGCGACGGCCCTGGTTTTTTCGGCGACGGCCGCTTCGGAGACGGCCGTCTGCTGCTCGGCTTTTTCGAGGGCCTCGGCGGTGGCGTTCGAGTCGATCTGGTTCGCGGGCAGGGCGCGGCTGGTCAGGATGGTGACCACGTTGTCGCGGATCTGGGCGAACCCGCCGTCGAGGAAGTAGCGTTCGACGGTCTCGTTCATCCTGGTGCGCAGCTCGCCGTACCCGAGCCGGCCGACCAGGGGGGTGCGGCCGGGGAGCACGCCGAGCTCGCCGTCGAGCAGGGGCAGGGCGATGAAGTCGACGGTCTTGTCGAAGAGCGTCTTCTCGGGGGTGACGACCTGGCACTGGAGCTTCCCTTGAAGCCCCGCGCCGCGGTCGTCGCCGGTGTCGGACTGACTGGCCATCGTGTTACGAACTCCCGAACCAGGGACGACGCGGAATCAGATCGGATCAGATCGCACCCATCTTCTTGGCCTGCTCTTCGGCCTGCTCGATGGCGCCGACGTACATGAAGGCCGACTCGGGCAGGTGGTCCCACTTGCCGTCGCAGATTTCCTTGAAGCTGCGGATCGTGTCCGGCAGCTTGGTGTACTCGCCCGGCTTGTTGAGGAAGACCTCGGCGACGA
>CALCIC010000562.1 GCA_937907405.1 uncultured Isosphaeraceae bacterium
GAGGCTTGTGATCCTGCTGGCGGCGGCCTCGCTGGCGTCGTCGTCGTCGTCGTCGTCGGCTCGGGCCGAGGAGCCGATGTTCCCCCTGATGGCCTGGGGGCACACGCCCGGCGACCCGGCGGCGCTCAAGAAGATGCACGAGTGCGGGATCACCGTCGCGGGCTTCGTCCCCCCCTCGGCGCTCGACGCCTGCCGCGACGCCGGCCTCAAGGCGATCGTCGCCGATCCCCGCACGACCGACTACGACTGGACGAAGGTCGACCCGGCCGTCGCCCGGGCGAACGTCGAGGCGCTGACGAAGGAGGTCAAGGATCATCCCGCGGTGTACGGATACCTGCTCCGCGACGAGCCGTCGGCCGCCATGTTCCCGGGGCTGGCGACGGTCGCGGCGGCGGTGAAGGAGTTCCACCCCGGCGCCTGGCCGTACATCAACCTGTTCCCGAACTACGCCGATTCCAGCCAGCTCGGCGCGCCGAACTACGACGCGCACGTCAAGGCGTTCGTCGAGACCTGCAAGCCCACGACCCTGAGCTACGACCACTACGCCCTGCTCGAAGGGGGCGGGCTCCGCGAGAGCTACTTCGCCAACCTGGAATCCATGCGCAAGGCCGGCCTGGAGTTCGACCTCCCGTTCTGGAACATCGTGCTGACGTCGGCCCACTTCAACTACCGCGAGACCACCGACGCCGACGTCCGGTTCCAGGTTTACACCTCGCTGGCCTACGGGGCGCGCGGGATCGCTTATTTCACCTACTTCACGCCGAAATGGGGCAACTACCGCCTTGGCCCGATCGACCAGTTCGGCAACGAGACGCCGACCTGGGGCAAGCTGCGGACGGTCAACTTGCAGGTGGCGAAGCTGGCGCCGACGCTCCTGAAGCTGCGGTCCGACCGCGTCTACCACTTCGGCGAGGTCCCCAAAGGCGCCCAGGCGGCCCCGGCCGACTCGCTCGTCGAGGCGATCGCCGGCCCGATGCTGGTGGGGGAGTTCACCCATGAGGACGGCTCGCGGCATCTCGTGATCGTCAACAAGAGCTTCACGGCCTCGGCCCCCTGCCGCCCGAAGCTCAGGACGGAGGCCGCGCTGGAGCAGATCTCCCCCTACACCGGCCTCTCGGGACCGTTCGGGGGCGAGGGCGTCTGGCTGGCGCCGGGCCAGGGCGCCCTGCTCAGGATCGCCCGCTGAGCCCGGACCGCGACGCATCTCATGTCCCGCCCTCGCTTGCGCGTTTTGGTGTTGCGCTCACAACGGAGGCTGGCGCGACGATCCCTTCTCCCCCCGGGAGAAGGTGCCCGAAGGGCGGATGAGGGTCTTGGGATTTCGAGGACGATTTCGCGAGGATCCCAATCCGTGAAGACTCCGACGACCCTCATCCGCCCCTTCGGGGCACCTTCTCCCGGGGGGAGAAGGATGTTTGCGTCAGCATTTTTAAATAATCTTGCGCAACCCGCGCTAATCCGCGACGAGCGAGCCGACGAGGCGCTCGATCTCGTCGGGCTTCAGGTTCCGAGCCGTCGCGTCGAGCATCTTCCGGAAGTGTCGGATTCCCTCGACGGACGAGGGGAAGCCGATGTTGCCGAGCGGTCCCCGGCTGTGGGCCAGGACCGCGCCGTCGGGCTCGGTGATCGCGAACCAGGGGATGCCGTCGCGGTCCTCGATCGGCAGCCCGGCGACCGCCTCGGGGATGTGTTCGTCGAGGGCCTCCATCAGCTTGACGACGACGTAGTCCTTGTCGATGGCCGCGCGATGGTCGGCGATCCAGCGGGCCAGCATGAAGCAAGGGCCGCAGCGCGGACCGCCCTCGATCACCCAGACCCGCCGCCCGCTCCGCTTGGCCTCGGCGCGGGCGTCGGCCAGCAAGGCCCGGGCGTCGTGCGAGGGGAGCCTGTGTTGCTTCATGAACGCCGCGCCGGCGACGATTGCGGCGTCGACGTTCTTCACTGCGATCGTCTCGGCCGCGATCGTCTTTCCGTCGCCGTCGACCGCGGCGAGCACGACCTCGCCCGGCTTCGGGCCGGGCCAGCCGCGCCCGGCGATCGCCGCGGCCTCGTTCGCGACCTCGGCCGGCTCGACGCGCAACGTCAGGTAGCTCAGGACGGCCTTGGTGCGTTCGTCGTCGTAGTTGAACAGGGCGTCGACCGTCCGGGCGGCGTCGCCGGAGTCGTCGCCCACCAGGGCGACCAGCCCGCGCATCCCGCTCGGCCCGACCTTGCGGCGGAGGCTTTCGACGCGCTCCGCCAGCGGGGCGACGGGGCGCGCCTTGGTCGACGACGCGCCCGATCGTTGCAGCTTCAGTTCGGCGTTCTCCCGGACCTCGCCGGGGTTGAACAGGCGGTCGCCGTCGAAGACGTACTCCTCCGGGTCGCCGGGCTCGCGTCGGTTGTTGAACTGCAAGGGGACGTTGGAAGGCGCGGAGTCGAATCGAAACCTCCCGGCCTCGTCGGTCGGCTGGGCCTCGATCGGTTTGAAATCCCCGTTCTTGACGAACATCTGGACCGTCCGGCCCGACGCGGGTTTGCCGTCCGGGTCCAGCAGTGCGCCGGCATAGGTCGCCGTCGGAGTCATGGACACGTCGACGCGCGCGTCTCCCTTCATCCGTTCGGCGTAGCCGCCGAGCATTCGCTCGCGATCGAGGAAGAACAGCGTCGCCGACTCGGCGTCGAATTCGACCTCGAACGCGCCGTCGGGACGACGCGCCGGCGTCAGGGATTCCGGGATCATATGCGGCTCCGTTACGGACGCCCAGGCGTGGACCGCAAGCGTCGGCGACGGCTCGTAAGGCTTCCCGTCGAGCGTCAATCGCCCGACGGCGTTCTGGACGCCGATCCAGGCTCGGTGGAACTCGATTTCGACGGGGGTCTCGGAGGTCACCTCGATCTCGCGCTGCTCGCGCCAATCGCCCGAGTTCAAGGTCAACTGCTGCTTCCCCCTGCCCACGGCTGCGCGGGCCAGGCCGTCGGCGTCGGTCGTCAGCCAGGTGCTCGCGCCGCCCATCGCCGAGCGTTTCTCGCCCGCTTGATCGGTCCAGTCGAACTTCGCCTTGCTTCCGAGTTCCATCGCGGCGCCAGGGACCGGCTCGCGTCGAGCCCCGCGCGTCACCCGCACCGTCAAGGGGGTCGCGGGGTAGACCTTCATGTCGATCTTCGCGGGCTCGGCCGAATCGGCGCGGAGGATCACGCCCGTCCAGGGCTCGCTGGCCCACTTGAGATCCACGACCCCCAGCGAGAAGCCGTGGTCCGAGGGGACGCGGAGTCGGAACGTGCCGTCCCGGCGCGCCCGGGCGTAGGGTATGTCGCCGTTGTTCGCCGGGCCGAAGCCGAAGCCGGTCACCAGGATTCCCCCGGCGTCGGCCCCCTCGGGCATGATCAGGCGGCCTTGCACGGCGTGCTCGCGGCGGACGTGGACGGTGGTCAGGCCGTCCTTGACCTGTTTCAGGTCCGTCTCGTCGACCTTCCAGTCGGAGCCGGGAAGCTCGACCTCGACGTATTGCAATCTCCCGCGAGGCGCCCAGGGGACGATCGCCGTCCCATCGGCGTTCGTGCGCACGTGGGACGCTTCGATGTAGTGCGTGACGATCCAGTCCGAATCCTCGGGATGGAAGCTTACGCCCAACTCCAGGCCGCCGACCGGCCCGCCGTCGGGGTCGACCACGCGGATCGTGTGTGGGGCGGGGGGAAGAAGCGACAACTCCGTCTGATCGCCGGGCACGCGACCTCGAAGGGTCCCCTTGCCGGCCACCCCCAGCGTGGGATGCCAGGCGGCCAGGCGATTGAACCCCCCGCCGGCGGGGAGCCGAAGCCGCGCCTTGCCGTCCTGGCCCGTGACGCCCTGTTCCATCCCCAGGTCGGGTAGGAACGCCGTCACCCGCGCGCCGGCCGCGGGCTTTCCGCCCGACAGGACGACGACCTCATGCTCGATCGCCGGCCGGAGCGTCAGTTCCACGGGGTTGGATTGCACGGCGCGGACGTCGCCGGACGCGATCCTCCGCACCGCCATAAGGCCCCCGTCGGCCGAGCTCGCTTGCAAGGCGCAGCCGCCGCCGAACACGCCCCGGAGCTCGAATCGACCGGCCTCGTCGGCGAGGGCGACGAGCGGAGGCTCGCCGAACGACCGCACCGTCGCCCCCGCCGCCGGCGCGCCGTCGGGCATGCGGACGACGCCCTTGACGGTCAGAAGGCCGTCGTCGGTCGCGACGGCGATCGGCGCGGCGGCCGGGGGCGGTTCGGCGGACTGGTAGGCGAGGGCGCCGGCGGCGATCGCGCCGACGGCCAGGAGGACCCCGACCGCCGTCTTCATCAACGTCTGCAAAAACATTAGTGCGACTCCCTTGTTCACGAGATGGGCGACGGCCCCGGGCGCCGTCCCGACCGCCAGGGCGAGCCGCGCGGTGGAATCCGCGAGCGCGGCCGGGACGGCCTCGACCGACGTCGGCGCCGCCAGGACGGCCGACGACGGCGCCAGGCCGCGACGGGTCAGCCGGGCGCGGAGCCGGTCTCGCCCGCGCGCCAGCCGGCTCTGCACGGTCCCGACCGGCGTTCCCAGCCGCTCGGCCGCCTGATGCTGCGTCAATCCCTCCAGGTGGCAGAGCACCAGCACCGCACGATACCGCTCGGGGAGCCGGTCCAGTTCCTCATGGAGTATCGGGCCGAGGTCGTCGCCGGGGGCTTCCTCGAAGGCGGTCGGTCGCGCCTGGCCCGCCTTCAACTCGTGCGACCGGCGCCGGGCGGCCGACGACCGGGAGGTCGCCGCGACGTTGTAGGCCACGCTGTAAAGCCAAGAACTCAGCGAGTCGCGCCCCCGGATCGACCGGGCCTTGATCGCCAGGATCAGGAACGTCGCCTGGAACGCGTCCTCGGCGTCGTGCATGTCGCGGAGCAACGACCGGCAGACCCGCAGGACCATCGGACCGTGTCGATCGACCAGCGCGGCGAAGGCCGGCTCGGCGCCGTCGTCGCCCGCCGAGAATCGTTCCAGGAGCCGTCCATCAGTCAGCCCGCCGATCGTCCCCGCGTTGAACAGCGCGCCGATCGATCGCAGTGCCGCCCCGCCCGGTTTGCCAGCCATCCGTCTCGCCTCCCCGCGCCGCTTGATCTCTCGTCACGGTAGACTAACCAGCCCGGCCGGCTATTCCGACTATTTTGGGAATTCGAGCAGGCGACATGGATCATCCCGATCCAAGCACGAAGCGCCAGCGAGCGAATTCTCCGAATACGAGCCCGAAGCGCCAGCGAGTGAATTGCGTCGCGGGCATTGTGAGACTCGGCGCGGGCGATTTGCATGAATTCACTCGCTGGCGCTTCGGGCTCGTATCTCTACTGTCACGGATGTCCTCGGACAGGACCGGAGTCACCGAATTGGGACGTCCGACCTCATAGAGGGGCCGGGGAGGGCGGAATACAAGCCCGAAGCGCGAGCGAGGGTTCGGCTCG
>CALCIC010000563.1 GCA_937907405.1 uncultured Isosphaeraceae bacterium
ATCACATGAGAAGCGAGGGCCGAATTCCCTTCTCCCCCCGGGCTGACGACCCGACGCTTTTTGATTGAGGAACTCCTGTCGGCGAAACGGGGTTGGAATTGTCAGCCCGACGCGCGAGCGAGGGATCACCAGGCGTGGCCTGCAATGAGCCCCGCGGACTCATGGGTCGAACCCTCGCTCGCGCGTCGGGCGTGCGCCGTGAAAAGGTCTGAGAGTCCCCGTGGGTGCGAGACCCACGCCTGGAAAGGTTGTATGCCGGGAAAGCAGTCGAAGCCGATCGGGAGGCGACGAACGGTCGGGAGCCTTCGACGTCAAAGGGCCGCCTCGGGCGGTTCAGCGAGTCTGCGGGCCCTAACGAGAGGGAACGTCCAGCAGGCCACGATCCGCCCCTTGATCGCGGCGACGATCGCCCCGGGGACGCTGGTCCACACCGACGAGTACGACAGCTACGACCGGTTGGAGGAATGGGGATGTCGGCACAAGACGGTCTGTCAGCCAACCGGCATTGAATCCGCGCGCCGGCTCTTGGGTGCGCGAGGTCAGGGGGTCACGTCGAACCAGGCGTTCTTCATCGCCCCGACGAACCGGCCGCGCGGGCCGTCGCCCACCCGCAGTTCGAGTCCGTCCGTCGCCAGGTCGAGGCCGGCGCCGTCGGATTCGGCGGCGAGGCGGCCGTCGACGAACAGGCGTAATTTGCCCGAGACCCGCTGGGCCGCCACGTCGTGCCAACCGGGCTTCAACTCGTGGTCGTCGGTGGCCAGGCTGCCGGCGGACATCGACCAGACCTTGCCCGAGGGAAGCGTGGTCGCGAACAGCCGGCCTTGAATGGTGGCCATCGTCCAGACGCGCCGGTACTTCACGTCGGGCGTTTCATCCAGTTGCTTCAAGGGGGTCCATCGCGCGCCCCCTTCGTAGCGGAAGACTTCCCCCCTGGGCAGGGAGCCGGCGTAGAAGGTCCCGTTGTGGACGAGCATGCCCATCACCTCAAGCTCTTCCCCCAACCGGCCCGCGTCGGCCCAGCGTCCGTCGGGCTCCAGGCGATAGACCTTGCCGGCGGGCCAGGTCGAGACGTGCAAGGCTCCCTGGTAGGTGGTGAAGGAGTAGTTCTGGGTGATCCCCTCGTCCACCGGCCCCAGGTCTTGCCAGGCGGCGCCGTCGAATCGGTAGACGGCGCCGCTGTCGTAGCTGGTGGCGTAGAGGGCCCCGCCGTGCACGCCGAGCGCCTGCACGCGCTTGCCGCCGGGCGTGGGGATCGACGTCCAGTTCCGCTCCCCCTCGTACCGGAAGAAGCCGGCCGGTTGATACAGGGACGAGGCGTAGAGCTTGCCGCCGAAGTTCACCAGCCCGGCGATCGCCTCGGTCGGGCCGAGATCGCCCACCAACTCCCAGCGGTCGGGCTCGACCAGCCGGTAAACGCGCCCGCCGCGCTCGGTGTTTTCCGATTCGGGCAGCGACGAGCCCGCCACGCGGTACTTGCCCGTCGCCGCGTAGAGGCGGCCGTCGAGGCTGGCCATGGCCGTGACGGAATTCGAGCCGTCGAGCCGGCCCAACGGCGTCCAGCGATCCGGGCCGTCGTAGCGATAGACCAGGCCGACGTTCGGCGGATTCGGCTCGCACGTTCCCACATAAAGTCGGCCGTCGTGCACGGCGATTGAGAAGCCCAGCAACGCGGACCCGGGGCGGCCTTCGTCGCGCCAGGTCGGCGTCGTTCCGGCGTCGATCCCGAACTGCAACTGCCGCCAGTTCGCCTGGCTGGTCGTGCTGCCCGGATTGTTGCGCAGACCGAGCGTGAACCCCTGGCGGGTCTTCGCGTCCCAGAGGCTCATCAGGTCTCCCAGGTCGAGCCTGGCCGTCTCATCCGCGCGGAACGACAACCCGACGGCGAAATCCGAGACGCCCAGCGCCCGGTTCCGCCGCGCGCCCGGGACCGGCGAGGCCTCCGGCGTGAAGACGACCTCCGAGTCGCCGATCAGCCGTTCAGCCCCGGCCGAAGGCCGAGGCGCGACGGCCTCGGACTCGGACTCGGACTCGGACGCATCAGCCCCGAACGCGGAGATAAGCAGACATCCCGCCCACCAGAGCCTCGTCACATTCGGCGAGGGAATTCGATCTTTGATGCACGGCATGAACGACGTCTCCACTTTCAATCAAAACGGGGCGCCGCATCGCGGAACCCAGCGGCATGACGATGATAGAATAGCCTTACCACGCCGGGCGTTCTCAAGGCAACGAGACGGCCCTTCAACCCGGTGCGTCGTGAGGCGGCTTTCCATGAAGAACGTCATCCTGCTCGGTCTCCTTGTGATTCAGGCTACGGGCTCCCGGGCCCAGTCGCTCGACTTGCCGGCGCGGTCGGCGACGGCGCTCGGGGGGAGGGCGTTCGCGCGGTCGATCGCGGATTCGCCGTTGGAGGAGCGCGAGGCACGAATCCTGGAGGCGGTGCGCGCGGGGGACGTGCCGGACTTCCTGCGGACGCTCGCGCCGGTCACGGTCGAGGACGGGACGAACACGGTCACCTATTTCGTCACGGCCGACTACCTCGCGATCGGTTCCGACGCGGACTACTTCCTCATCCCCTTGACCCCTTACACGGCGCAGCGGATCGCGGACCGCCTCGATTGCACGCTGCCGACGCCGAAGATGGTCGATGACATCTATAAGAACGCATCGGTAAAGCGGACGCCTTCCCCAATCCCGCCGTCTCCCGCGATGACGACCGCGCCCGTGTTCCTCCGGCATAACGAGACCGTGCTCGCGGAGCCCGGGGACAGGCCGCTCGGCGCGCTTGCGGCCGGGCACAAGAAGGACGTCGTCATCTCGAACAGGGTCTTCTCGACGCCGGGCAAGGTGGCCATCTACGGCTGGCACCGGCCCGACGGCCGGCCGATTCAACCCCTCTACACCGGCCACGCGGCGTCGTGGGTGGACTACAGCCACGGCGTCCGGCTCGTGCGGCGAGGCATGATCGTCAACGGCGCGCCGAAGTCGATCGAGGAGGTGCTCGCCGATCCTCGCCTCGCGCCCCTTCTGAGCAACGAGGGGGTGATGAGCCGCGTCCGATACGAAATCGCGGCGCCCCCGGCGCCCCCGGCCGCCGCCGGAGAGACCGTCGAGGAACTCCGACTTGAAAACGGCGTCCGCGTCGTGATCAATGCGGCCGACCTCCGGCGTTCGAAGCCGTTGCTGCTGGTCCTGTATGCGCTGCCCAACGGCAACACGATCGAGCAGACGGTCGGCAAGCGGATCAAGCCCGGCGACGACTGGCATTACGACGTCCAGCACGTCGGCGCCCAGATCCGGTTCCTCCGGGAGAAGCTCGCCGATCTCGACCTGGTCGTCGTCTACCTCGAAAACGACCTCAAGAGCTGGCCCGCGTGGCGGAGGAAGCACGGCGACGCCGGAATCCCGGCGATCCTCGACGCGATCCGGAAACGGTTCGACGGCGCAGCCGCGCGCGTCGCGCTCACCGGCCACAGCGGGGGCGGCAGCCTTGCCTTCGGCTATCTGAACGCCGTCGAGGCGATCCCCGACGAGATCGAGCGGATCGCGTTCCTCGACTCGAACTACGCTTACGAAACGGACAGGCATCGGGACAAACTGACGGCCTGGTTGAGAGCCTCCGACTCCCATTACCTCTGCGTCCTCGCATACAACGACGCCGCCGCGCTGCTGGACGGCAAGCCCTTCGTCAGCGAGTCGGGGGGGACCTGGGGGCGCAGTCGGCTGATGCTCGGCGACCTGGATGATTCGTTCCCCTTCACCAACGAGGAATCCAACGATCTGGTGCGACGCCGCGCCCTCGGCGGGCGCGCGACGTTCCTGCTGAAGGAGAACCCCGAGCGAAAGATCCTGCACACGGTCCAGGTCGAGCGGAACGGGTTGATCGAGGGCCTGCTGTCGGGGACGAAGCTCGAAGGGGTCGGCTACACGTATCTGGGCGCCCGCGCCTATGATCGCTTCATCCGAAGCGAATGAGATCGGGGGTCATGGTCTCCGGCCCCTCTGATCCGGCCGGGTCAGGGGAGGACTCGCAGCCCCACGGCCGTGTTGAGCGCGAGCATGCTCCGGCGATGGCGGATGAGGACGTCGCGGTATCGGCGGATCGTCTCGTTGTACTCGCGTTGGGCGTCCAGATAGGTGACGAGGCCCTCCTCGCCGGAAGTGAACAGCCGGTATTTGTCGTCTCGGAGGTGCTTGGCTCGCGGCAGGATGACCCGGTCGAAGCGGCCCACCGCGGCTTTTGACGACGCATACTCCAGGGCGGCGCCCTCGACCTCGGCGGCGGCCTGGCGTTCAAGGCCCGAGACTTCAAGCTTCGTCTGGTGGACGTTCCGCTCGGCGCGTCGGATGTTCCCCTGGTTCTGGTTGAACAGCGGCACGGTGGCGAAGACCCCCGCGCCCCAGGAGGTCGCGCCCTGGAGGCCCTCGCCGCTGTTGTTGGCGTCAAAGGCGTAGGGGGTGTAGAGGGCGAAGACGTCGGGGAACCGCTCGCGGCGCTGGACTTCGACGTTGGCGGCCGCCGATCGGACGCCGAGCCGGTTGGCGACCACGTCCGGCCGCTGGTGGAGCGCCATGCGGACCAGTTCCTCGGCCGGCGGCGGCGGCGGGGCGAGATCGCGGATCGTCCCGCGGAGTTCGATGCCGTCGGCCTGCGCCGAGGGGACGCCCAGCAGGACCGCGAGCCGCCGCTTCGCCTGCCGATGCCGCGTCACGGCTTCCTCGTAGGCCACGATCGCGGTCTCTTGCTGGATGACGGCGGCGTCGAGGTCGGACTCGGGCGCCGCCTGCTTCGACACCCGATCCTCGATGGTCGCCAGCAAGGCGGCGTAGCCGTCGAGGCTGGCCTTGAGGTACTGGACCGAGGTCCGGGCGTTGAGGGCGTCGACCCAGGCGATATGGAGGTTCTCCAGCTCGATCCGGACGGCGTCCTGGTACTGGGCCTGAAGGACGTTCCTCGCGGTCTCGGCGAGCCGGGTGCGGGCCCTGAGCTTGCCGTTGACGTCGAACGGCTGGACGACGGTGACGCCGTACGTGTTCGAACCGGGCCGTTGCGGCGTGTATCGCCCGTAGGGCACGCCGTCGGCGCTGGCGAAGACCAGCGGGTTCCCCCAGAGCCCGGCGGTGAGGACGTCGGCCTCGGCCTTGGGAAGCTCCTGGAACTTCACCGCGAGATCGGGGTTCGCCTCGATGACTCCGGCGATGGCCTGTTCCAACGTCAGGCCGTCGTCGGGCCCTTCGTCCTCGACGGCGGAGAGTTCGAGCGGGCCGTAGAGAGGCGCGTCCGCCGCGTCGGGCCTGGCGAGCGCCGGCCGCGCGATCCCCTCGCGGCGGTCGCCGACGCCTCCCGCCTGGTCGGGCCGGGCGGCGGCCGCGAGGACGTCGAGCGATTTCGGGTCGAACAGCCGAACCCCGAGGCGCGACTCGTCGGCGCCGGGAACCCTCCCGAACGGCCGCTCGCCGACGCCGTGCACGGGCCCCAGGGCCCCGTCTCGCCCCCGCTCCCTGGCGCGCTGTCCGGCCGAGATGACGATGATCTCGTCGGCCAGCGTGGCGGCGCCCTGTCCCTGGGCCCGTCGCTCGCCGAGGCCGAGAGCCACGGCGAGCACAAGGCCCCATGGGCGGATACGATCAAGCAACGTCATGGGGCCTCCTGGTCGCTGGGACGGCGTCTTGCCTTCCTCACGTCGTGTCCAAGGCGATCGGCGATTCGGCGAATGCGGGGTATTCCTATTCTTCGGTTGCGCGTTCGTCGGCCGTGCAACCGGTGGAGAGG
>CALCIC010000564.1 GCA_937907405.1 uncultured Isosphaeraceae bacterium
TCGACAGCAGCATCGCGTCGACGTCGTCGCGGCGGTAGGTGGTCAGGTCGGGGCCGACCTTCCCCCCCTTGCCGAACAGCGTGTGGCAGCGGTCGCAGCGTTCCAGGAAGATCTTTTGGCCCGCCTTGGGCGTGCCGTTCCCGGTCCGGACGAGGCTCGCCATCCGCGCGACCTGCTCGCGAAGCTGGGGCGTGCCGGCCGGTTCGAGCGAGCCGAAGTGTCGCGCGGCGAGATCCTTGATCTTCGGGTCCTTGAGCAACGGGAACCGGACGGCGATCTCTCGGGGGATCGTCCGGGGGTCGATCCGGCCGGCGTCGACGGCTTCCAGGAACGCCAGGGCCCAGGTCCGGCGCGACGCGAGCAGACTCTGCGCCGAGGCGAGCACGTCGTCGGAGAGCGAGTCGTAGGTCTTGAGCACCTCGACCGCCGTCTCCGGGTCGTCGTCGTTCGCCAACGCCGACAGCGCGGCCGAGCGGAGCGGGTTGACGGGCGAGGAGCAGGCCAGGCGGAGGATCGCCGGTCGGGCCGCCTTGACGCGGACCTCGCCGAGCACCCTCAAGTACTGAAGTTGTTTCTCCAGGTCGCCGTTGGGGTTTTCGAGCGCCTTGATCGCGGCGGCGACGGCCTCGGGCTTGCCTTGCCGGAGGCCGAACGCGACCGACTGGCCGCTGTATTTGGCCGTCGCGTCGGCGAGTGCGGGGGGGAGGCCGGCCAGCGACCGACCGCTGTACGCCGCTTCCAGCCCGGCCACCAGCCGCTTGGCGTGTTCGGGCGCCGGGGCGAGGTTGAACAGGCGGAGGCAATACTCCAGGTCCTTGCGGTCGCCGGCGGCGGCGAACCGCCGCATCAGCCGCTCCGAGATCGTCGACGCCACGATCGGCGCGTCCCAGAACGCCTTGTCGCGGAACAGCTCGAGCACCGCGTCGGCGTTCGATCCGACCTTGGCCTCGACGGCCCACCAGAGCAACAGCGGGACGTGGACGTCGGTCGCGTCCTCGGATCGCGCGGCCAATCGCGCGACGATCGCCAGGGCGTCCTTCGCCGGCAGCCGACGCGCCGAGCATGCGAGCTGGCTGCGGACGTGGACGTCCGGCTCGGTCGCCGCGCGGTCGATGAGCTTTTGAACGAGTTTCGGCGACGCCTCGCCGTCGTCGCAGACCAGCCGGGCCGTCCAGAGCCGGACCTGGGGGTCGGCGTGGTCGAGGGACTCAAGGGCCGTCGCCTCGTCGAGCCCGCCGACCAGGTTCAACGCCCAGAGCGCTTCGAGGGCGTCCTGTCCGGTCTTCTCGGTCAGCCGCCGCTTCAGCTCGGGGGCGATCGAGGCGTCCTTGCGGTCGCCGATCAGCCGGAGCGCGGTCTGGCGGGTCCAGCGGTTGGGGTCGTTCAAGAGATCGGCGAGTTCCCCGGTCGACAGCCTGGCCATGTCGGGGAACCGGCGCCGGGGCTCGGAGTAGCGGGCGCGGATGCGGTAGACGCGGCCCGAGTCGGGGTCGAGCTTGCCGTCGTTGTTGAGCCGGTGGCTGAGGTCGGCGTCGTACCAGTCGGCGACGTACAAGCAGCCGTCGGGACCGTCGACGATGTTGACCGGGCGGAACCGGCCGTCGACCGTGGTCATCGCGTGGCCGACGTCGTGGGTCCGAACCGACGAGCCGTCGGGCAGCACCTCGCTCAACACGACGTGGTTGAGCAGCGGCGCGACGCCGAACAGGACGTTCTGATATTTCGCCGGGAGTTGGTTTCCCTGGTAGATCAGAAAGTCGTGGGTGAACCGTTGCACCGGGGCGTTCTTCATGGCCGGGAAGTAGCCGAACGCGTAGGGGTTCGAGAGCGGGCCGTGCTTGTCGAAGCCCTTCTGGAAGTAACCTCCCTGGACGTAGGCGAACCCGCGCGTGTCGCCGCCGTTGTGCCCCGAGAAGACCCGGCCCCAGGCGTCGATCTCGACCCCGAACGCGTTGCCTCCGCCTTCGGCGAAGATCTCGTAACGGCGGGTCTCGGGGTGATATCGCCAGATGAGCTGGCCCAGCGAGTGGACCGGCTCCTTGCCGTCGTCGAGCCCCGGGCGCGAGACGTGCCCCGAGACGGTGCTCCCCTGCGCCGCGTAGAGCCAGCCGTCGGGGCCCCAGGTCAGGTTGTTGACGACCGAGTGCGTGTCTTCCAGGCCGAACCCCTTCAGGTGGACCTCGGGATCGCCGTCGGGGACGTCGTCGCCGTCCTTGTCGGGGTAGAACAAGAGGTAAGGCGGGTTGAGCACCCAGACGCCCCCCCGCCCGCGCGCCGCCGACGTGGCGATGTTCAGGCCGTCGAGGAACGTCTTGTGGCCCTCGTACACGCCGTCGCCGTCGACGTCTTCATGGATCGTGATCTGGTCGCGGCCGCGGACATGGTGGGGAGGGGGCTGCGGCACCTTGTCGTACGTGACCCGCCAGACGCCGTCGCGGCTGAGCATCTTGAGCCCGGCGGGGTGGGGGTACTGCAAGTACTCGACGACCCAGAGCCGCCCGCGCTCGTCGAAGCTGATGCTCAAGGGCTGGCGGACGACCGGCTCGGAGAGCACAAGATCCAACGCCAGATCGTCGGGCGTCTTGAAGGCCCCCAGCGCTTGCTCGGGCGTCAGGGGGTCTTTGGGTTTCTCGGTGACGGTCGCGGGCTGGCGGTCGAGGGCCCAGAACACGGCGTTGCGGAGCATGCGGCGGAACGCCGGGATCGCGAAGTCGTCGGGGTGGCCGAGCGACGTGAAGAACACCCGCGACGCGCCCTTCCGGTTGGTCCAGGCGACCGGCTCGGCCGGGTGGTCGGCGATCGTCCCGATCAAGAGCGGCTTCGTCGAGGCTGCCAGCGGGCTGACCTTGTAGAGCGACCCCTGGGAGACGAAGTCCGGGGCGACGCCCGCAAGGATCGGGTGGCTCGACGCGCCGGGGGCGAGCGAGACCTTCGGCTTGATCCCGTTGCCGTGATGGCCCGTGTAATGGCCGCCGAGCACGTCGGGGTCGAACGTCGGCCATTCGACGTGGCCGGCGGGCGCCTTGCCTTTGGCGTCGAAGGCGTGGCAGGCCGTCCGAATCCCGACGACCGGCTTGCCCGAGTCGACGTAGCGGCGGATGGTCTTCATCTCCGCCTCGGCCGGCGCGCGGCGGCGGACGCTGACGACCAGCAGGTCGGCGTCGTCGAGGGCCTGGATCGCCGGGAAGTCGTGGGGCTTCTCGGGATCGGCGACCACGAACGTGCAGCGCACGCCCAGGGGCTCAAGCTCGGCCAGAGCGAACGCCGGCAGGGTCTGCTCGGTCTTGTATTCGTCCTCGCCGATCAGGAACACGGCGCGGGGGCGGTCGTCGGCGAGGGCGCGCGGCGAAACCAGGCCGCACGCGAGCGCGGCTGAAGCGAGCAAGGCGAAACGGGCCGACCGCATCGGGGGGGGCTCCTGGGTGCGCGTTCAGATCGGTTGGAATCAGGCCAGCAGCTTGCGGCAGACCCGGCCTTCGTTGAGCGTCGGCCGCTCGGGGCGGCCCTGGTGGCGGTAGATCAGCCTGGAATGATCGGCGCCCAGGCAGTGGAGGATCGTGGCGTGGAGGTCGTGGACGTGGAGCCGGTCTTCGATCGCGTGCAGGCCGGCCTCGTCGGTCGTCCCCACGGTGACGCCCGACTTGACCCCGCCGCCGGCCATCCACATGGTGAAGCCGTAGGGGTTGTGGTCGCGGCCGTCCCCCTTCTCGGACATCGGCGTCCGACCGAACTCCCCCCCCCAGACGACCAGCACGTCGTCGAGCAGCCCCCGCCGCTTGAGGTCCTTGATCAGGCCGGCGACCGGCTTGTCGGTGGCCCGGCAGATCTTGGCGTGGTTCCCCTCGATGTCCTGGTGCGAGTCCCACCGCGAGCCGGCGCCGCAGTAGAGCTGGACGAACCGGACCCCGCGCTCGACCAGGCGGCGGGCCAGCAGGCAGTTGTTGGCGAACGACGACGCCCCCGGTTCGGCCCCGTACATCTCCAGGATGCTCGCCGGTTCCTGGCCGACGTCCATGACGTCGGGGACCGACGCCTGCATGCGAAACGCCAGTTCGTACTGGCTGATCCGGGTCAGCGTCTCGGGGTCGCCGAATTCCTGCAGTTCGTGCTCGTTGAGCTGGCGGAGGGCGTCGAGGGTGCGGCGGCGGTCGTTGCGGTCCATCCCCTTGGGGTTGCCGACGTAAAGCACGGGATCGCCCACGGTCCGGCACTGCACCCCCTGGAAGACGCTGGGCAAGAAGCCGGTGCTCCAGAGCGCCTTGCCGCCGGTCGGGTCGGTCCCGCCGCTGATCATCACGACGAAGCCGGGGAGGTCCTGGTTCTCGGACCCCAGGCCGTAGGTGATCCACGACCCCATCGCCGCGCCGCCGTTGCGGGGCGAACCCGTGAACATGAAAAGCTCGGCCGGCGCGTGGTTGAACTCGGACGTCGCCATCGACCGGATCACCGCCGCGTCGTCGATCACCCCCGCGGTGTGGGGAAGCAGCTCGCTCATCCACTGCCCGCTCTCGCCCCGCTTGGCGAACTTGTAGGGGGTGCCCAGCATCTTGGGATGCCCCTTGATGAACGCGAACCGCTGCTTCTTGAGCAACTCGTCGGGGCAGGGCTGCATGTGGAACTTGTTCAGGAGCGGCTTGTAGTCGAACAGCTCTTGTTGAGGCGGCCCACCCGACATATGCAGATAGATGACGCGCTTGGCTTTGGCCGGCTTGGGGGGGGCCTTGGGCGCGAGGGGGTTCGACGCGGCGGCCGCGGCCCTCGCCGCCGCATCGACGGCGTCGCCGGCCAGGCCGACGCGACCGCCGAGCGCCGCCAGCGCGATCGCCCCCAGGCCGACCTGCGACCGCTTGAGGAACTGGCGGCGGGTCGCCAGCCGGGCGCTTTGAAGGTGCAGTTCCTGGTCGAGATTCAGTCGGACGTCGAAGCTCATCGCGTCAGCCCCTGGTGAGGACGGAGTCGAGGTTCAGGAGCACGTTGGCGACGGCCGTCCAGGCCGCCGCCTCGGCCGGGTCGGCGCCGTCCGGGAGCGGACCCAGCGGCTCGACGGCGAGGGCCGTCGCCCCGGCCGCGTCGGTCGCGTACCGCGCGCGCTCGGCGTTGAAGAATTCGACGACCCGCGCGACTTGCCGGGGATCGGCCGGGCGGCCGATGCAGAGTTCCAGGGCGTAGCGGACGCGGTCCTCGACGTTCGATCCCCCCTCGCGGACGATCCGCCGGCCCAGCGCCTGCGCGGCCTCGATGTAGACCGGATCGTTGAGGGTCACAAGCGCCTGAAGCGGCGTGTTGGTCCGAACCCGCTTGATCGCGCAGATCTCGCGGCTGGGGGCGTCGAACGCGGCCATCGACGGGTAGGGGATCGTCCGCCGCCAGAAGGTGTAAAGGCCGCGCCGGTGCTTGTCGGCGCCGTCGCTGGTCGCCCAGGTCCGCTGGCCGTTGAACGCCGCCTGCCAAAGGCCCGCCGGCTGCGGCGGGAAGACGCTCGGCCCGCCGATCTTGCGGCTCAACAGGCCGCTGAGCGCCAGCGCCTGGTCGCGGACCGTCTCGGCTTCGAGCCGGATTCGAGGAGCGCGGGCGAGCAGGCGGTTCTTGGGGTCGCGGGCGAGGTGCTCGGGCGTGACCTTCGCCGATTGCCGGTACGTCGCCGAGACGACCATCCGGCGGATCATCGCCTTGACGTTCCAGCCCGAATCCATGAACTCGACCGCCAGCCAGTCGAGCAGCTCGGGGTGGCTGGGGAGGTCCCCCTGGGTGCCGAAGTCTTCCTCGGTCTCAACGATCCCCGCGCCGAACAACTGGGCCCAGTAGCGGTTGACCGCCACCCGGGCCGTCAGCGGGTTGTTGCGGTCGACGAGCCACTTCGCCACCGCCAGCCGATCGACGGGCGCGGTCGTGGGCATCGGATGCAGCGCCTTGGGCACGGCCGGTTCGACCACGCTTCCGGGGTCGAGGAAGTTGCCCTTCAAGAGCACCTTCGTGACTCGCCGCTTCTCCCGGGGAAGCTCGACCATGACCGGCAGGGTGGGGATCGCGGGCTTCGACTTTTCAAGCTTGGCGATCTCGTCGCGGGTCGGCTTCAGCTCGGGCGCGATCGACCGATAATGGTGCGCAAGCGCGTGGATCTGTTCGGGCGACCGCTTCTCGGCCGGGAGGTCGACGATCGCCAGGATCGTTTTGGAGACCCCCTTCCGCGCGGCTTCGTGGTCGGGCGATGCGGTCAGCCCCGCCTCCCACCTCGCCCTCGCCTCGGCCTCGCCGGCGATCGGCGCGTCGAGCCTGGGTTTGAGCGCGGCGATCCGGGCGTCGATCTCCTTGACCCGCGCCTCAAGCTCGGGCGAGGGCAGGGGGATGACCGGCGATTCATTGGGCTGGTCATTGTCGGCGGTCTGGTTGAAGATCGCGAAGAACGAGTAGTATTCGTCCTGG
>CALCIC010000565.1 GCA_937907405.1 uncultured Isosphaeraceae bacterium
ATCGCCAGTTCGAGCGCGTCCCCCTTGACGCCTTCGAGCGTCGTCTCGGAGTCGGCGGCGACGGTCAGGTTTTCGAGCGTTCGGGGGTTGCGCCGGAGGGACTTCAACTCGTCGATCGGGGTGATGGTCAGGGTTCCGTCGGGGTCGAGGGCCAGCGCCCGGGGGAGGCTCTGGACGCCCGAGCCGGTCGCCCGCTGGGTGAGGATCGTCCTCGGGTCGGTCACCCAGGCCCAGATGATCCGCCGGCCGTCGGGACCGATCAGGCTCTCGGGGGCGAAGAACTGGCCGCCGGGCCAGTTCATCCGGATGTGCCGCTCGGGGTGAAACCGCTTGTCCTTGAATTCGCCTAGATAAATACGTCCGCCGACCTTGTGGCTGATGCAGAGCAAGGCGTACTTGTCGCCGAGCTTGAAGAAGTCGGGGCACGAGCAATCCTCGCCGGAAGTCGTCCAGGAGAGGTCGGGATGCTCGTAGAACGGATGCAGGGGCGTCCATTTGACCAGGTCGGGCGACTGCATCGTATAGAGCGTGTCCTTGCCGTTGGGCAGCGTGTTGCCCCCCAGCAGGCAGAGGTAGTCGTCTCCTTCAAGCCAGAGGTACGGGTCCCAGACCCTGTACAGTCCGTGGCCGGGCTCGCCGGCCTTGGGCATGGGGATGATCGGGTTGGCGGGATGCTTCTTCCAGGCGATCAGGTCGTCGTCCTGGGCCGTGGCGACGCAGACGCCGGCCTCGACTCCGAACCAGCAGAGCATCGGGACGCCGTCCTTGTTCAGGAACGCGTTGCCGCTGAAGACCCCCACGTCGGGGTCGCCGGGCTCGGGGACGAGCGCGGGGGGGAGGATCGTCCAGTTCACCAGGTCCGTGCTGACGGCGTGCCCCCAGCAGTGGCCGCCGTGGGGCCGCTTGGGATCCTGGTAAATGTACATTAAATGATACTTGCCCTTCCAGTAGATGCAGCCGTTGGCGTCGTAGGGCCGGGCGAGCCCCTCGCGCGGCAGGGCCGAGAGGTGATAGGTCGGCCAGTCCTCCTCGGCCCGGGGCCGCGGCGCGTCGAGCCCCTCGCCGATCAGCACCATCCCGCCGTCGAGATGGAGCCGCCCGCCTCGAATCTTCACGTCGCCGACCATCCGCCCCCGGGGGAAGTTGTTCATGCGGTCGACGACCGCGTCCCCCTGGAACGTCCACCAGCCGAGCGGCGGCCTGGTCGACGGCCGGTCGGCCTTCAGCGCCGCCAGGTCTTCGGCGTCGAGCGCCTCGGGGTAGATCCGCGCGTCCTCGATCTCGCCCCGGAAGGTCACTCCGCCGAGGATCTCCAGGTGTCGCAGGCCGAACAGTACGACGCTCCGGTCGGTGAACGCGGCGGGTTCGGAAGTCATTTCGTAGCGAGCGTAGGGCTCGCCGTCGCGGTAGATCGCGACTTCCTTGCCGCGGTACGAGATGGCGATCTGCACGAGCGCGCCGGGGTCGGCGTTCTCCTTGGGCCAGGCGGCCTGATCGCGGGTCGATCGCCGGAACCCCTCGCTGCCGGCCATCCACCGCCCGGGTTCGAGTTCGCCGAAGACCATCGCGTCGAACGCCTGGCCGGGAGTCTGGAGCGTGACGACGCTTCCCCCGCGCTGGAAGGTGTTGGCGGGGGCGACCCAGGCGACGAACGTTTTGTCGCGCAACGTCCAGGTCTTGCGCGCCGGCTCCTCGGCGGACGTGGGCGAGCAGACGAGCGTCGCGGCGACGATGAGCCCAATCAAGCGCTGGAGTGCGGGCGGAGTGTTCATCGCGAGAGATGCCTCATAGACTTGGAGACGGGCGGTTCCGCCGCGTCGAGGCTGGTGAACCGATTCACTCGCTCGCGCGTCGGGCTTCCATCCTGATCCCGAGCGTCCCCCGACGAGCCGCCCGCGTCAACCCCTGCGCGAACTTCGTTACGCCGACGGCGAGACGTCCAGGAGCGGGCGCTGGCGGGACTTCGAGCCGCGGGAGGGCTGGGGCTCGGCCTCCTCGGGCGCGGCGAGGAGATCAGGGATCGACAGCGGGCTGAGGCCGGGGAAGACCTCGCGGCCGAGGGCCGCCAGATGGGGGTGGCATGTGAACAGGATCACCTGAACGCGCCTGGAGACCTCGCCGAGCGCCCGCAGCGTGTGCCGCGCGCGGTCGTCGTCGAAGTTCGCCAGCACGTCGTCCATCACGATCGGCAGCGCCTCGGTCCGGCCGCAGTAGTGCAGCACGTAGGCGAGCCGGACGGCCAGGTAGAGTTGCTCGCGGGTGCCGGTCGAGAGTTGGTGAGGCTCTAGGACCTCGTCGTCGACGCGGTGGACCAGAAGCGGGGTGTCGTCGTCGTCGCGAGGGCGCTCGACGCGGGTGAAGCGGCCGGCGGTCATGGTCCGGAAGATCCGCGAGGTTTCGCGCGCGACCTCGGGCTGCGAGTCCTGCTCGAACCGCTGGACGGCCTGGCTCAACAGGCGGCGGGCGAAGACCAGGGGGACGTAGCGATCGACGGCCGCGGCCAGGTCGGCGCGCTTGGCGGAGGCCGCTTCCAGGAGTTCGGCGGCGTCTCCGCTCCCGGTCTCGACGTCGTCGAGCGCCCGACGTCGCGAACCCGCGTTCCGATCGGCGGTCGACTTCCGCTTCTGGACCTCGTCGCGAAGGGACTCGGCCTGAACACGATCGTCGTGCAGGAGATCGCCGTCGGCCGCTTCGAGGAGCGCCAGGAAGTCGTCGAGCGGCTCCTGCTCGCGGACGATGTCGAGCTGGATCTCCTTGGTCTGGATCTCCTTGTCCAGCTCGACGATCCGCGCGACCCGATCGGCGATCGCGCGGAACGCCTCGGCTGACTCGACGGCGGCGGCGGCGAACAGGGCGGCCCTCTCCGCGATCGCGACGGCTCGCTTCGCCTCGTGTTCTCGCTCTCGCCGTTGCGACTCGGCGAGGTTCTTTTCGAGGCTCGTCTTGCGCTCGCGGGCCTGAAGGCTTTCGGTCAGCCGAGCTTGCAGGGTCGCGGCGGCCCGTTCGGG
>CALCIC010000566.1 GCA_937907405.1 uncultured Isosphaeraceae bacterium
CCCCGCCGATCTCGGCGCCCGAGGTGCCGATGTTGACGTTGGCGATCCCACAGTCGGAACCTTCGGCCGACAGGAACCGCTCGGCCTCGACGAGGTCGCGCGTGAAGATGGCCGAGGTCAGCCCTTGCTCGACGCCGTTCTGGATCGCGACCGCCTCCTCAAGCTCGCGATACGGCGTCACGTAGAGGATCGGCGCGAAGGTCTCCTCGGCGACGATCGGCATGCCCGGCTTCGCGCGCACGATCGCCGGCTCGACGAAACAGCCCGGCCGATCGAGCCGCTTGCCGCCGCATACGACCGTTCCTCCCTGCTCCTCGGCTTGGCGGAGCGCCGACTGCATGGCCTCGACGGCGCTCTCGTGGATCAGCGGCCCGACCAGGACCCCGTCCTCCCAGGGGTCTCCGATCGCCAGCGACTTGTAGGCGCTTACGAGTCGGTCGACCACCTGTTCCTGGATCGATTCGTGGACGATCAACCGGCGGGCGGTGGTGCAGCGCTGGCCGGCGGTGCCGACGGCGGCGAACACCACGCCCCGGATCGTCAGATCGAGATCGGCGCTGGGGGCGACGATCACGGCGTTGTTGCCGCCGAGTTCCAGGAGCGCTCGGCCCATTCGCCGGCCGACGACCTCGGCGACGCGGCGGCCCATCCGGCAGCTTCCGGTGGCCGAGATCAACGGCAGCCGCGCGTCGGCCGACATTCGTTCGCCCATCTTCGCGTCGCCGACGCAGAGCCCGAAGACGCCGGGGAACCCTTCGTCACGGGCCGCCCGGCCGACGATCCGATGGACCGCCAGGGCGGTCAACGGGGTGAAGGGGGACGGCTTCCAGACGACCGTATCGCCGCAGACGGCCGCGACCATCGCGTTCCAGGCCCAGACCGCGGCGGGGAAATTGAAGGCGGTGATCACGCCGATCGGCCCCAGCGGGTGCCATTGCTCCATCATCCGATGCCGGGGCCGCTCGCTGGCGATCGTCAGGCCGTAAAGCTGGCGTGACAACCCAACGGCGAAGTCGCACATGTCGATCATCTCCTGAACCTCGCCCTCCCCTTCCGACCGGATTTTCCCCGTCTCCAGGGTGATGAGCAGGCCCAGGTCGGCCTTGCGCGCGCGGAGCGCCTCGCCGATCCGACGGACGACTTCCCCGCGCCTCGGCGCCGGGGTCGTCCGCCAGCCCTTGAACGCCTCGGCGGCGTGGTCGACGACTTCGTCGTAGGCGCGGCTCGCGAGCTTCACCCGAGCCATCGGTCGGCCCGTCGCCGGGTTGATCGACTCGAGTTCCTCGGCGCCGGGCTCGTCGATCCAGCTTTCATGGCAGGCGCCGGCGTTGACCGGCTCGACGCCGAGTCGCTTCAAGAGGTCTTCGAACATGGCGAGTCTCTCCTTGTTCCTGGGATCGGACGGGCGCCCCTCGCTCCATCTTAATGCGAGACGCCCAAGGTGCGGGTAAAATGAATGGACAGGTTCTTACCGATTCGGCCGAACGACTCGCGACAAGGTCTCCTCGTGTCCCATTCTCGCAACGGTTTTCTCCCGGACGGGCGTCGATTTCGGCGTCTGCTCCGCCGGTGGTTCCGGCCCCGGCCTCGACAGGGCGTGTTCGGGTTCATTCGTCGCGGCCGGCGGTTGGCCCGCCGGTTCAAGCTGGCGATCCTGGCGCTAACGGCGGTCGTCGTCGTCGGCCTGCTCGGCGGCACGCTGACGGGGCGGCACGCCGCGCATTGGGCGCAAACGCGCCTGCGATGGACCGCGCTTCGCGCCCTGGGGAAGTCGATCGACCGCGCGGAGATCGACGCCGATTGGCGGCACAAGCGGCTTTACGACGTCGAGCAGACCCATGGAAAGCTCCAGGGCGTCTACAATCAGTACGACCCGAAGATGAAGACGCTGCTCGACTACACGGGGCTCGACCCCGACCATGCGCTGCTCCGCTGGGGGAACTTCGACCGGACCCTGCTGTTGCCGTCGACGATCTTCGAGGCCGACGATTCGGGCCGGTCGTACCGATTTCGGCCGAACGTCCGATCGATCTGGGTCCGCAACCTCCGACTCAAGGGGGGAATCCTGGCGTATTTCCCGGTCCCCGACGGGCCGCGATTCGAAGACGTCGTCAAGGAGGCCGACGCGGTCGTGGTGAGAGAGTCGTTGCAGACGACCAATTCGTGGGGCCTGCGCGGGGGAGAGCCCGACCTGGGCGCCGAGCTGCGCGGGATCGTGCTCGGCGATTCTTATATGCAGGGTCTTTTCGTCGGCGACGACGAGACGCCCAGCGCTTGCCTCAAGCGGTTCTTGAAGGATCGACTCCAGACGACCGTCGACGTTCTCAACACGGGCCATCTCGGCTACTCACCCGAGCAGGAATACTACACGCTTCTTGAGTACGCCGAGCGGTTCCCGCCGCGGTTCGTGGTTCTGAGCCTGTTCGCCAACGACTTCGGCGACCTGTTCGAGGTCCTCGAAGGGCGCGGCGACTGGGAGGAGAATCGCTACTGGATTGGCAAGATCGACGCGTTTTGCAAGGCGCGCGGCATCCCCTGCCTCGCCGTTCCCGCCCCCTGGGTCAACCAGATCGAAGGGCCGCGACTCGCTGGGCATTATCCGGGGGGGATCTCGAACATCCTCAAGGAATGCGGCATGGCGTACTTCGACCCGATGGAGGTGTTCTGCGAGGAGACCGAGAGGCTCAGCCTCCAGGCGGCGAGGGAAGGCAAGCCGACGCTCCCGAACCCGCTGTTCAACGGCCGCGTCGGCGACGGCCATTTCTCACCCCTCGGCTGCCGCCTCTGGGGCGACGCCGTGGGGCGTCGGCTGGCGCTGATCCTGGAACGACTGCGAGTCGGCGGTGGAGGAGGATAGGACGGCCTGGAGTTGGATCGCACACAGGCCGAAGCTCCCTTCTCCCCTCGCGGGAGAAGGTGCCCCGAAGGGGCGGATGAGGGGGATGTCGGAGGCTGTCGTGCCCCCCCTCATCCGGCCGTTCCGGCCACCTTCTCCCGCGAGGGGAGAAGGCATGCTGAAATGGGCGGATTTTGATGAAGATGCTAGGGCGCGGCCGGTTCCCAGCGAACTTCGAGCGGTCGGAATCCGTAGCTGCTCCACTCGGGATCGTGGCGAACTCTGAACTCGGCTCTCATTCTTAGGGTTCTAGACGAGTCACTGACCAGACGCTCTTTTAGGAGAGCATCGAGTTCCCGACGCCTCTCTTGATCTTCGGGCAAAGCGGGATGGGTGTCCTGGGTCGTCTTCCCTTGATGAAAAGCAGTTTCCCATCGGCGCCAGATCTTCCAATCTTCGAGCGCCACCTCGAAGACTTCCTCGTCAATTGGAGTCAACAAGAACGTGTCCGCTTTCATGTCCTCGCCGTCCCGCCATTCGGACTCGTACAGGTGAGGCCGTCCCTGATAATCGGCGACGCCTCGACGCGGGCCGTCGTACCAGTCGGGGACCGTGTAGACGAACTCGAAGGCGTCGTCGCGCTTCTTTTCCAGATGTTCCAAGACCTACTC
>CALCIC010000567.1 GCA_937907405.1 uncultured Isosphaeraceae bacterium
CCGAAACACCTCGGTCTTGTAGAAGCCGACCGCCCCCTCGGTCTGGCGGATCGCCGTCTCGACCTTCACCCGAGGCGGCCGGCCGATCGTCTTGCGGGCGGTTTCCAGAACCCGAGGCGCCTGTTTCATCCGCTCGACCGCGTTCCGCCGATTGACCTCGCGCGGCAGCGACGACTGGGTCAAAAGCAGATAAACGCTCTCGCTGGCGTAATCGCCGTAAACCCGAGGATCGTCGCGGAACGGGTCGAACGTCTCGCTCAGCCAGATCGCGCGCTCCAGATCGCGTTTGAACACCTCGTGATCGATCTTCGACGACGGCGAAAGCCGGTCGACGGACACCTCCTTGAGCAACCGAGACAGGGTGTCGCGTCGGAACCGCAAGTTCGCCGCGCGGGCTTCGGGCGAAAGGTCGTCGAGCTTGTCGTCGAAGCCGTGCTCGCCCAGTCGGGTCGCCGCCAGCGGCTCGCGACGGAACATCTCGCTCAGATAACTGCGGAACAACCCGTTCAGCTTCGCGTCCTCGGCCCCCTCCCCCGGTTCGTCGGCCCTCGCCGAGAGCCCGGGCGCGACGGCCAGCAGGAACACGAGAAACGACGATCGGAGTCGACTCATGGCGGTCTGATTCCCCAAGGGATCGCGTGGTCGGCCCAAGAAGGCGGTAAGGGACGCGTCCCCACCGTATCACGCCCCCCGCGCTCCGTCGATCAAGCGGCCAGCCTGATTCCGGTCCCTCCCGAACGATGAGCCCCGTGACAGACGAGTTCTTCAAATCGCGCTCGACGTGGCCGAAAGAATCGCCCCATCCGCCCCATCCGTGGCCAACGGAATTCAAGGCGGTCTTCGGTCGACCTATCGTATATTCACGATAGGGGGATTCGCCCGAGGCGTTCCCGCGCGCTCTTTGATAATCCGGCTTCGGTGACGGCCCGGCTCGAAGCACGGTAGTACTCCCGGCGACGATCCCGCGCGAACGAACCCGATTCTCGACGGCCCGGCCGAGACCTCGCCGTCGATCGATCTGGTTTTAAGAAAGCCGCGAACGAACCCAATCGCCGGGGGGCTGCCGTCGATCGTCCCGAGCGTGAAACGGGCGACGGCGTGGGTTCGAGCCGTGCGTTCGGCGCGATCGAAGCCAATTCGCTAAATCCACGTAATATCCAATCCAATAACGGTTTACAACGCATATTCGCGCCTGGTGAACCCCGCGAACGAACCCAATCGCGCGTCCGATCCCACGGCCCGGAAATGGGCTTCGAGAGACGGACGTCGATCTCGAGAATCGGCCGATCAAAGCCAATTCGTCATCCGCGATTCGGGCGGGCGCTCGGCGAGCCTCTGGTCTGAAATCGGCGCGAACAAAGCCAATCGAGTCCGGTGGGCGACCAAGAGTCCAAAGCTCGCGCGACGGCGCGGCGCCATGGCCTTGCCGCCGCGCTGCGACGTTCGGTCGACTTGCCAAGAAGCCGCGAGGATGGTAGATATTGAACTTACAGCGCGGTGCTCGCCTTCGGTTGCCAGGACGTTCCCCGATTCGAGGCGGTTTGACTTCCGACTGGACCACCGGAGATTGCGAGCGACGTTCGCCCATCCCGCCATGTGAAATTCCAATCCACTCCGAGTGCCGAATCAGTTCTACTCGGGCCGCGTCGAATCTTGAATGCAATGTCGAGGGGAAGAGTGGCGCCGGGGCCCCGGTCGTCGCCGACGACGCGGACGCGTCGCCCGGCGCTCGATCCCGACGGCCTGGTTCATAGAAAGGGTTACGGGTCGACCGCGACGCGCCTTGCTTCCGCGTGCAGAATCACGCGAGGCGTCGCGGGATCGATTCGACAGGTATGACGGCCGTGTCGATTTCATCGCAGGTCTTATTGATTCGCCCCGGCGCGACGCTCTACGACGAGCAGGACCGGGTCCAGGGCGTCCTCGACATCCCGCTCAGCGAACAGGGACGGACCGAGGTCGCCCGGCTGGCCGAGCGGTTGGCGGCCCGCAACGGCGAGACCGAGCTCTCCGCGCTGTATTGCGGCCCCGGCGAAAGCGTCGTCCGAACCGCTGAGATCATCGGCAAGGCGCTCGGCCTGCGTCCCCGGCGGATCGACGAGTTCCGAAACCTCGATCAAGGGCTCTGGCAGGGGCTGCAAATCGAGGAGATCCGTCGCCGCAACACCCGGTTGTTCCGCCAGTGGATCGACGACCCGAAGACCATCCGCCCCCCCCAGGGCGAGACCGTCGAGGAGGCCATGGAACGCCTCCGCGCCGCGTTCAAGCCGCTGCTGCGACGACACAACGAGGAAGCCTTCGGCCTGGTCGCCGGCGAGCCCATGGGCCGGATGATCTCCTGCTACCTCAAGCGGACGCCGCGGCTCCAGCTCGACGAGTTCCTGCCTTGCTGCGGATATGAGCGGATCGAGGTCCGGCCCGACCTGCTGGGCGGAAACGGCTCCCCTTGACAAACCGCCCTGGCGACGGAACTGATTGAATTCATCGGCCGCCGCGAATCGGGCGACTCGGCGGCGATCCCGAAATCTGGAAGTCGAAGAGGGGAGAAGCTCAATGGCCGGTAAAGGAGGAGGTCCGCTGCACGCCTGGCATGGCCATTTCGAAGCCAAGCGCGTCCCCGAAGGGGTCTGGATGCGGTGCGAGGGGGAGGGCTGCGGCGCGACCCTGTTCCGCAAGCAGGTCGAGCAGAACCTCAGCGTCTGCCCCGAGTGCAACCATCACATGCCCGTGACGGCCGTCGAACGCATCCGCCAGCTCCTCGACGAAGACACGTTCGAGAACTGGTTCGCCGACCTCCTCCCGTCGGACCCCCTCGATTTCGACGATCGCCGCCCCTACCCGGAACGGGTGAAGGCCGAGCAGGCGCGCACCGGCCTCAACGAGGCGGCGCTCGTCGGCCAGGGTTTCATCAAGGGGCGGCGGATCGTCTTCGGCATCACCGACAGCAGCTTCATCATGGGGAGCATGGGCTCGGTCGTCGGCGAGAAGCTGACCCGGGCCGTCGAGGAGGCGACGCGCCAGAAGCTCCCGCTGGTGATCGTCTCGGGTTCCGGCGGCGGCGCCCGGATGCACGAGGGAATCTACTCGCTGATGCAGATGGCCAAGGTCTCGACCGCCCTGGGCCGCTACCGGTCGGCCGGCGGCCTGTTCATCAGCGTCCTGACCCACCCGACGATGGGGGGCGTCGCCGCCAGCTTCGCCTCCCTGGGCGACGT
>CALCIC010000568.1 GCA_937907405.1 uncultured Isosphaeraceae bacterium
TCCGCGGCCTGACGGAGACCGCTCGGCCCCATCGCGGCCAGGTAGATGCTGGCTCTGAGGGCCAGGAGCCCCTGATTGGTGCAAATGTTGGAGGTCGCCTTCTCGCGGCGGATGTGCTGCTCGCGGGTTTGAAGGGTCAGCACCCAGCAGCGCTTGCCGTTGCGATCGGTGGTCTCCCCGACGATCCGCCCCGGCATCTTGCGGAGGTATTCCTGGCGGCAGGCGAGGATGCCCAGATACGGCCCGCCGAAGGACGTCGGGTTGCCCAGGCCCTGGCCCTCGGCCACGACGACGTCGGCGCCGTACGCGTCGGGGCGGCGGAGCAGTCCCAGAGAGATCGGATCGACGCTTGCGATCAGGGTCGCGCCCTGGTCGTGAGCCGCCTTCGCGACGGCGTCGACGTCCTCCAACTCGCCGAAGAAGTTCGGCTGCTGGATCACGACGGCCGCCGTGTCGGCGGTGACCGCCCTGGAGACCGCCTCGGCGTCGACCTTGCCGTCGAGCGTCGGGACGGTGACGACCTCGGGGTCGAGATGTTCGAGATAGGTCGCCAGGATCTGGCGGTGCTCCGGATGGACCGAGCCGGCGACGACCACCCGGCCGAACCGCCGGGTGACGGCCATCGCCATCAGCGCGGCCTCGGTCACCGCCGATCCACCGTCGTAGAGGCTCGCGTTCGAGACGTCCATCCCGGTGAGCTGGGCGATGAGCGTCTGGTATTCGAACGTCGCCTGCAACGTCCCCTGGCTCGCCTCGGGCTGGTAAGGCGTATAGGACGTGTAGAACTCGCCCCGCGACGCCAGGGCGTCGACGACCGCGGGGATGAAATGGTCGTAGCTCCCCGCGCCCAGGAAGCAGACCCGCTGGTCGGCCCCCCGGTTCCGCGCGAGGAGGCCGCTGATCTGTTGAGTCAGCTCGAATTCGGAGAGCGCCGGCGCCACGTCGAGCGGCCGGTCGAGTCGGTACTCGCGGGGGATCATCTCGAAAAGCTGCTCGATCGAATCGAGCCCGATCGCTTCGAGCATGACGCGCGTGTCGTCCGGGGTGTTGGCGATGTAGGCCATCGTGTTTCCAGGAGGGAACCAGGGGAGTTGGTGCGCCGACGCGGGGTCGTCGCGCCGCGATCAATGTTCGTCTTCGGTGATCTTCTTCTCGTAGGCGGCGTGGTCCAGCAGGGCGTCGGCCTCGGCCGGATCGGCGATCTTGATCTTCACCAGCCAGCCCTTGTTGTACGGGTCGTTGGAAAGAAGTTGAACGTCGGCGGCGACCGGCTCGTTGACCTCGACGACTTCGCCGCTGATCGGAGCGTACACGTCGTTGACCGACTTCACGCTCTCGACCTCGCCGAAGCTCTTGCCGGCGACGACCCTGGTCCCGACCGAGGGCAACTCGATCGTGAGCAGGTCGGTGAGTTGATCGACGGCGAACTTCGAGAGTCCCACGGTGGCCGTGTCGCCCTGGATGTCGACCCACTCGTGCGTCGGAGCGTACCGGAGCTTGGCGGGGTCCATGAATGGGAGTCCTTTACTTGAGATGACGGTTGAAACGCGTCGAATTGGAACGAGATCAGGATGCGGGCGCGGTCTTGGGGCGCTTGTAGAAGGGCAGGGCGACCACTTCCGCCGGCTCGGGCTTGCCGCGGACGTCGACGACGACGGCGGCGCCCGGGGCCGCCGCCTCGGGGTCGACCAGGGCCATGGCGAGGCTTGCTTCGAGCGTCGGCGCGAAGGTGCCGGAGGTCACCTCGCCGGCCGGGCGGTCCTGGAACGAGACCTTGCACCCCTGGCGCGCGATCCGCTTGCCCGCCAGCCGAAGCCCGACCCGCGCGGCGCCCGGGCTGGTTGCATGCTGCTTGAGGGCCTCGGAGCCGACGAACTCCCCCTTGTCGAGCTTGACGGCCCAGCCCACGCCTGCCGCGAACGGATTGATGGTCGCCGACAGCTCGTGGCCGTAGAGCGGCATGCCCGCCTCGAATCGAAGCGTGTCGCGCGCGCCGAGGCCGCAGGCCCGAACGCCGAAGCCCGCGCCCGAATCCAGCAGGGCCTCCCAAACCTTCTCCGCGTCGGCCGCCTCGACGACGAGCTCGAAGCCGTCCTCGCCGGTGTAGCCGGTCCGGCTGACCATCGCCTGCACGCCCCCCGCCGCCTTTCCTATGGCGACATGATAATATTTAATCGCGTCAAGCGGCTGGTCGAACAGCGGCTGAAGGGTCGCCCGCGCCGACGGCCCCTGAACGGCGATCATCGCCGTTTCGAGCGTGCGGTCGGTCAGCTTGGCCCTGGCGGCTTCGAGGTGATCGTGAAACTGCTCGACCACGGCGGCTCGGTTCGAGGCGTTGCAGACGACGTAGTAACCCTTTTCCAGCCGATAGACGAGGACGTCGTCGATCAGGCCTCCCAACTCGTTGGCCATGAGGCTGTACTGGATCTGGTTGGGAACGAGCTTCGAGGGGTCGTTGGTGGTCACGCGGTCGATCCAGTCGAGCGCCCCGGCGCCTTCGAACGCGAGCCGGCCCATATGGCTGACGTCGAAAAGCCCGACCCCGCGGCGCACCGCTTGATGCTCCTCGACGATGCTCGTGTACTGCACCGGCATCAACCAGCCGGCGAAATCCACGATCCGGCCGCCGTGCGCCTGGTGCCAATCGAACAGAGGGGTCTTCAGTGGGGTCGCGTCGGCCATCCCGTTGCGCTCCGAGCGTCTGCTCAATCTCAAAAGGTGATTCCGCGTCGGCGACGAAAAATGGATTGTAGCCGCGAAGACCTACTTCGACAACAAACCTCGCTCGCGGGCGGCCTAGCGACGATTACGACATCTCATGCAGGCGGTCATGGACGTGCTTCAGCCATTCCTCCGACGGGAGTCCGTAAGGACGGAACTTCTCCAACCGGTTGTGCTCCTCGCTGAAGAAGAGCGCGCGATTGGGGCCGAGCTTGGACGCGGCGGGGCTGTCCAGGAGGTGTCCGGAGTCGATCGGCCCCATCTGGAACAGGACCCGCATTGCGAACTCGCGGAGGTGTTGAAGGGTGAAGCAGCGATTGAGGTTGTTCACCGTGTCGCACCAGGCGATCAGGTGGACGCCGTAGCCGGGCCCCTCGCGGAGGATCAGGTCGATCTGGTCGGCGGGAGAGGCTGCGTCGTCGGTCCGGCCGAAGCTGAAATCGTCCTCGCGGCGGCGGAGGTCGCGAAATCGGGCCAGGTCGTGGATGAACAGGA
>CALCIC010000569.1 GCA_937907405.1 uncultured Isosphaeraceae bacterium
CCCGCCTCAAACGATCCATCCGCGCTTGGCGGATCGCCTTGGCGTGCGCTTTCGCCCCCTGGCATCCGTGGCGTAGGGCCACGTCCGCCGCCTCATATGCGGGGTAGGTTACAACCGACACGTCGAACAGGTCGACATCAAGGATTTCCGTTTCGTAGATGTCGACGCCGTTCTCTTGTCGGGTCGTCTGCTTCCACCCGTTCGCCCGGACTGAGAACGCAAAGCTCATACCCGAAACGTCCCCCCGGCGGATCAACTCGACCACGTCCGCCGCGTTCGACGTTCCCGGCGGGTCGATCTCAGTCAGCAGACCTTGCGCATCCTCACGAAGTCTGCACGTCCCCGCCCGCGTCCGCCCGAGCACCTTCGATGGGTCGTGGTCAAACAACGCCCGCACGTCCTGACCCTCGCTGATGGCCGTGCGGAACGCCCCCGGCCGGATGACCTCCCGAAGCTCGTAGACCTTGCTCTTGTACAACGTCGTCCAACTGTTGAAAACCGCCGCATGCCCCACGATCCGGGGTCGCCCGTTCGCACGGGTTTCGATCCACGGCGCGGCCGTTCGCATCCTCATCTGTTTTTCAGTCATCGCATCGCCTCGCTTTCAGTGGTCTTTGGGAAACTCCCCCGGTCGTCTCGGCCGGGGGGACGGGATGGAACCGCCGACGCATCAGGACGTGACGATATCCTTGCAAACCGAGAACGCCCCCGGATGCCGGATGCCGATAGCGGCGGTCAAGCTGGCGATGAGTTTGACCGTGCCGGACGTTGAATCGCTAAACGGGTCGAGCATGATCCGCACGCCTTCCCAGACGCACAGCACCAAATGCGACCAGTCCCCGAAGATCAGCGTCGACAGGTCCGTACCCGATCCCTTGACGCCGTCCGAAGGGCAAGCGGTCGTGGCGACCGCCGGGTACTCCAGAACCCGGCCCGAGTCGGACCAGAGATAGCGGCCAGCGTTCCCGGTCGTGTCGATCGCCCGCATCGCCTTCCGGGCAGCTGGCGAACCAGCCCATCCCATCGCCGCGTCGGCCTCGGAATCGCCGTTCGCGGCGGACACCGCGTATTCCATCGCAAGAATCGTCGCCCTCGTCACGCTCCCGCCGTTGGTTCCGAGCGACTGGACGTCGACGCCCGAAGTCGAGAGCAGCCCCACGGGGTCATCGTTCGTCCCGTCGCCGCCGATCGCCGCCTTGTCGAGCGCCGCCAGCAACGCCCGCGACACGTCGGCCGCAAGCTGGTCCATCATCGCCGGCTCGGCCGAATGGATCATCTTGCGAGTCAAGGCCAGCCGACACGACACGATCTTCGGCGTAAGCGCCACGCCGTCGATTTTCTGATCGGGCGGGTTCGGCGCGACGCCTTCGGCGACCCACTCCGCACCGTTGCCCGAGAACGTGGCAAGCTTCTGATCGCCGGCCCCGGCGGACACGGTAAGCACCGTCGCGCCGAGCGCGCCGACGAGCGACCGCGACCGTAAGGCCGGAACATAGCCGGCGATCCCCAGACGGTTGGCCGCCCCCGCGCCGGCCGTCGTATCGACGGTCCCAACCGCCCGTTGCTGGCGATCCCGAAACAACGCGTCCAAGGGGACGTGCACGCCCTCTCCGGGCAAGTGAGCGTCCCGGGACAACACAGCGTCGACTTCCGCTTCCAAGGAGCCCCGGAATTCTAGATCCGGGCCTTGAGGTTCCTTCATCGCCC
>CALCIC010000570.1 GCA_937907405.1 uncultured Isosphaeraceae bacterium
CACGAGCACCATCACGGTGAGAGGGCGCCTCATGGCGAAGACGCTCGGGTTCATGGAAACGCCCCTGGGCGTGCGGATGGCGGCCCCCCTGCGGGCCGCTTCTCGCCACGGATCATCGGATCGCGACCGAGGCCGAGGTCAGGCGCCCGCCCCCCGCAGCCGATCGCAGAGCAACAGCGCGAGCATCGTCTTGGCGTCGGAGATCCGGCCGTCGCGGACCATCGCGATCGCCTCGGTCCAGGCGACGATCCGGGTTTCGAGGCGCTCGTCGGGCTGGCGGTCGGTCGGCCCCGGGGTCAGGTCTTCGCACAGGTACAGGAACATGCGTTCGTTCATCACGCCCGGCGATACATGCCAGGAGCGGAGGAAGGTGATCCTGGCCGCGACGTAGCCGGTCTCCTCGGCCAGCTCGCGAGGGGCGGTCTGGTCGGGGGTCTCCCCTTCGTCGATCGTGCCGGCGGGGATCTCCAGCAGGGTCTCCCCCACGGCGTAGCGGTCGTTGGCCACCAGGCAGACGTGGTCGGGGTCGACCATCGGCACCAGGGCCGCCGCGCCGCGGTGGAGCACCACCTCGCGGTCGGCGACGCCGCCGTCGGCGAGCCGGACGGGCTGGAGCGCCAGGTCGATCTTCCGGCCGCGGTAGATGATGCGACGCTCTGGCGGCGGAGGTTCGGGGACGGTCACGGCGGGGCGGCTCCCAACGGCGGTTCGATCGTTCAGGAGTCGCTCGACTTCGCCAGATCGGGGTTGCGGATCGTGAGCACGGGGCAGGGGGCCACGCGGACGATCCGCTCGGCGACGGAGCCGAGCAGGACGTGGCTCAAGCCCGTTCGACCGTGGGTGGAGATCACGATCAGGTCGGCGTTCTGCTCGGCCGCGTAGTCGACGATCCCCTGGGCGGGGGTCCCCCAGCGGACGGCCGTCGACAGGCTCCGGGGCTTCCCCCACGACGGGTCCACCACCGTTTCGAGCGACTTCGCGACCCGCGCCTCGTCCTCCTGGTAGAACTGGGGGGGCATGACCGGCATCAAGAGCGGGTCGGGGCCGGTCGGGACGATCTCGGACAGGACGTGGAGGACGTGCAGCTCGGCCCCCAACCGCTCCGCCAGCGCGCAGGCGTAGCGGAGGGCGTGCTCGGCGTGAGCGCTGAAGTCGGTGGGAGCCACGATCCGCTTGACGTCGATCATTCGTCGGCCTCCTCTACTTCGAAGGCCGCGACCTCTCGCCGTGGACCAGTTCGTGGAACCGTTTGAGCAGGTCGCGGGTGATCGGTCCGGGACGCCCCTCGCCCAGCGGGCGGCCGTCGCACTCGACGACCGGGATCACCTCGGCCGCCGTGCCGGTGAGGAAGCACTCATCGGCCGTATAGACGTCGTACCGGTCCATCGTCCGCTCGGTCACCTTGAGTCCGGCCTCGCGGGCCAGGTCGATGACGGCGTTCCGAGTGATCCCCTCGAGGATTCCCGAATCGATCGACGGCGTATGGATCTCCCCCTTTCGGACCACGAAGATGTTGTCGCCGGTACACTCGGCGACGTCCCCCTTGTGGTTGAGCATCAGGGCTTCCAGGCAGCCGGCCTGGGCGCCCTCCATCTTGGCCAGGATGTTGTTGAGGTAGTTGAGCGACTTGACCCGGGGGTTGACGGTGTTGGGATGGCTCCGGATCGTCGCGGCGGTGATGATCTTCAGACCGTGCTCGTACAGCTCCTGGGGGTAGAGGCTGATGGCGTCGGTGATGATGATCACCTGGGGGTCGGAGGTCTTCCGAGGGTCCAGCCCCAGACTCCCCGCGCCCCGGGTGACGACGACGCGGATGTAGGCGTCGGTCAACTTGTTGTGGGCGAGCGTCTCGTTGATGGCGGCGGCCATCGCCTCCCGAGTCATCGGGATTTGCAGATGGATGGCGACGGCCGAATCGAACAGGCGGGCGACGTGCTCCTCCAGGCGGAAGACGCGTCCCGAGTAGGCGCGGATGCCCTCGAAGACGCCGTCGCCGTAGAGCAGGCCGTGGTCGAAGACGCTGACCTTGGCCTCGGATTTATCGTAAAGTTTGCCGCCGATGTAGACTTTGGGGCTCATACGGCCCTCCCGCTCCCGCGCCCTGCGTCGGGACCGCGAGCACACGCGGCTCGGATCGCCTTCGACTCAAACGAGCGCGGGAACCCATTCCTCGATCCGCCCTTCCGCGAGCCGAACGACCCGGTCGGCCTGGTTGGCGATCTGCTGATCATGCGTAACCAGCATCATAGTCAAGTCTCGTTCCCGGTTCAAGTCGCGGAGCAGGTCGATCACCCCCTGGCCGGAGGACGAATCGAGGTTTCCGGTCGGCTCGTCGGCCAGCAGGACGGAAGGCCGCCCCACCAGCGCCCTCGCGATCGCCGCGCGCTGCATCTCGCCGCCGGACAGCTCGGACGGGTAGTGGGTCAGCCGGTGTTCCAGGCCGACCCGAGCGAGCAGCTCGGTCGCGTCGCGGCGGAGCTGC
>CALCIC010000571.1 GCA_937907405.1 uncultured Isosphaeraceae bacterium
CGTCTTCTGCCGCCGTCGCAACGACGTCGACGAGCTGGCCGAAACCCTCAACGCCCGAGGATACCGGGTCGAGGGCCTGCACGGCGGCATGACCCAAGAGCAGCGCAACCGGGTCATGAAGAAGTTCCGGAGCGAGACCGCCGACCTCCTGATCGCCACCGACGTGGCCGCGCGGGGGCTCGACATCTCGCAGCTCTCGCACGTCATCAACTTCGACGTTCCGGTCGAGGCCGAGTCGTACGTCCACCGGATCGGCCGGGTCGGCCGCGCCGGCCGCGAGGGGATCGCCATCACCCTGGCCGAGCCCCGCGAGCATCGCCAGCTCCGCAGCATCGAGCACGCCACCGGACAGCGGATCCAGATCGAGAAGATCCCCACGGTCGCCGATCTCCGCGCCCGCCGCCTCGAATTGACCCGCGCGGCGGTTCGCGAGTCGATCGTCGACGGCGAGCTTGAGCGATACCGGGTCGTCGTCGAATCGCTGGCCGGCGAGTTCGACGTGATGGACGTCGCCATGGCCGCCGTCAAGCTGATCCACCAGGCCGACCGTTCCGAAGACCAGGACGAAGAGGACATCCCGGACGTGGAGGTGCACCGCGACCGGCCGTTCCGAGATTCACGAGGGGGCCCCAGGCAGACGCCCCGAGGCCCGCGCGAGCGTCGGCCCTCCGGCGGCGGCGAGCGCTCCAACGGGATGATGACCCGCCTGTTCGTCGGCGCCGGCCGGGCCGCCGGCGTCCGCCCCCAGGACCTCGTCGGCGCGATCACCGGCGAGGCGGGCCTCACCGGAAGGCAGGTCGGCGACATCGACATCGCCGACCGATTCTCACTCGTCGAAGTCCCCGAGGACCTCGCCGAAACCGTCATCGCGGCCCTCCGAAACGCCCGGATCAAAGGTCGCAGCGTGACCGTCCGTCGCGAACGTTCGCACGATTGAGTCCCGACGCAAGGTCGTCCTCGCGGTGTCTACAGGAACCAACGATCCGACGGCGACGGCCCTGTCGAGGCCGCGCCGGATCGTCGGTCGAAACTCAGTCGTCGACGTCCTCGATCACGCCGTCGGGCGTGATCTTGACGTCCAGCGGCTTGCCCTCGAACACCACCACCAGCTTGAAAACCTTCGTCTCTCGCCCATGCTCGACCTTGACGTGCTCCTCGGCGGTCGTCGTCGCGCCGAAGCGGAACCGCTCGGCGAGGGCCTTCGTCACGGCCCCGGGCAGTTCGAGGGGGGCGAGCTCACCCTCGATCTCCTTGATCGCCCCTTCCGAATCCACCTCGACCTTGAATCGGTCGCCGTGATTCATCAAGGGGACTTCATAAGTCGTTTCGTCGTCGTCGACGTCCTTCTCGACCCCGTCCAGGTCCAGGATTCCGGCCGGGTAGGCGAACTTGACGGCGTCGACCACGGCCTGGGGGACTTGCTCGACCACTGCGGCCCTGGGAGCCTCGGCGACCGCCTCGTTCCGCGCGTCGACGTTCCCCAGGACGCCGAGGAACGACGTCAACAGCGAGCCCAGCGCCTTCAGAATTGAGATCCTCATTGGTTCTTCCTCGACCTGAGTTCCAGAAGCCGGAGAAGCCGGCCCTCGATCGGGCTGATTCAGCTCGCCGGACGACTCGTCACTCTACCGAGGCGCTCGTTAGCCGATCGTTAATCCAGGTTAAGATCGAGCTAAACTCCACTGTCACGGAACTGTTCGAACTACCAGCCCGACGCGCAAGCGAGGGTTTATTAAACATGGGCTGCAACGCCCCCCTCGGGCTTCCCTAGGCGATCCCCTCGCTTGCGCGTCGGGCTGGTAGCTCGGCCGTCATGCGACGGCGAGCGACAGGCCGCGTCGAACGTCCCCGAAAACCTTGCAGAAGAGTTGAGATCGGAAGGGGGGGGGGAAGAACCAAATCATCATCGAATCTGCATGTCGCGATTCGGTTCATTTACTGGCCTTCGGCCCTTCGAAGCGAAGGCTTCCGTAATCTTCGTAGCGGTGGAAGCTGGGCTGAGTCAGCGGCGCCGAGCTCATCAGGACGGGCTCGGTTCCGGCCGGGCCGTAGTCGTATCGACAGATCGCGAAGGACCACGACGCGCCGGGCCTGGGCTCGCCTCCCGAGGGGGCGAAGGCGGTCCAGGGGATGCGGCCCTCGACGGTCCAGCCTCGGTCCTGGTCGCCCGGTTGATCGAGCGCGACGACGGCCTTGTTGCCGAGCACCGGCTCCTGGTTGAACGGGCGCCCGAGCGGGGCCCGGCGGGGGAACGCGACTTCGAAGACGACGCCCCGGGGGTTCGCCTGGAACTCGTAGTATTCGAGGCGGTCCTTGCCGGTCTTGAAGAACATCTCGAAGACGTCCCCTTCCCAGAGATGATCGTTGCGGTTCGAGCCGAAGGCGCGCAGCTCGGCGTCGTTCATCTCGGCCGCGTAGTAGAGGGCCTCGTGGTCCCAGGCCAGATAGGCGCGGGTTCCGGAGCGCGGCGCGTCGGCCCAGAAGGCCGCGAAATCCTCGATCGGCGCGGCGGCCCGCCAGCAGGCGTCGTCGAGCTTGCCGTCGAGCTTCGGCGGCGCGTCGGCCCAGCGGCAGACGGCCGCGCGCGTGGTCTTCACCTCGGCGCGAGCCCTCCCCGCGGGGCCCGCCGTCATTACCGAGAACGTCAGGAGAACACCCGTCCCAAAAACCCGAAGCCGCATGGTGGACGCTCCCGAAAGGCGAAACCGGAACGACTGGAATTCAGATGATCTGCTCGATCGGCTCGGCCCCCTCGACGCCGACGAGCTTCTGGTCGAGGCCGCCGTAGAAGTACGAGAGGGCGTTGGGGTCGAAGCCGAGTTGATTGAGGATCGTGGCGTGGAGGTTCTTGACGTGGAACCGGTCCTCGACGGCCGCGCCCCCCAGCTCGTCGGTCGCGCCGACGGAGACGCCCCCCTTGATCCCGCCGCCGGCGAGCCAGACGGTGAAGCCGTAGGAGTTGTGGTCGCGACCGGTCCCCTTGGCGTACTCGGCGGTCGGCTGGCGGCCGAATTCGCCTCCCCAGACGATCAGGGTGTCTTCGAGCAGACCTCGGCGCTTGAGGTCCTTGATGAGTCCGGCGATCGGCTTGTCGGTCCGGCCGGCGTGTTTGGAGTGGTTGGACACCATGTCGCTGTGGGCGTCCCAGTTGTCGTCGTTGTGGGCGCCGCCGGAGTAGACCTGGACGAACCGGACCCCGCGCTCCACCAGCCGGCGCGCCAGCAGGCATTTGCGGCCGAAGTCGGCGGTCTCGGGGCGGTCGATGCCGTACAGGGCTTTCGTGTCGTCGGACTCGCCCGCGTAATCGACGGCCTCGGGCGCGTGCTGCTGCATCTGGAAAGCCAGCTCGTAGCTGGCGATCCGGGCGGCGAGTTCGGAGTTGTCGGCCCGCGAGGCGCGATGGGCTTCGTTCTTCTCTCGAAGGCGGTCGAGCAGCCGGCGGCGGGTGGCCCGGTCGACGCCGGCGGGCAGCGCCAGGTCATGGATCGGCACGCCGTCGGCGCGGATGACGGTCCCCTGGTAGACGGCCGGCATGTATCCGCTCGACCAGTTCTTGGGGCCGCTGATCGGGCCGCCGGTCTTGTCGAGCATGACCACGAACCCCGGCAGGTTCTGGTTCTCGGTTCCCAGCCCGTAGGTCGCCCACGACCCCAGGCAGGGATTGCCGCTGATCAGCCGGCCCGAGTTCATCATCAGCATGGCCGACCCGTGGATCGGCGACTCGGCGTACATCGAGTGGACGAACGCCATGTCGTCGACGCAGGTCCCCAGGTTGGGGAACAGGTCCGAGACCATCTTGCCCGACTGGCCGTAGGGCTTGAACGCCCACTTGGGGCCGACCACCCGGCCCTCGTTCTTCTTGCCTCCCCGGCCGAACGTCTTGAGCTGGATCGTCTTGCCGTCGAGCGGATAGAGCGCGGGCTTGTAGTCGAACGTGTCGACCTGGCTGGGGCCGCCGTACATGAACAGGAAGATGACGCTTTTGGCCTTGGCCGGCCTGGGCGCCGTCTTGGCGGCGAGCGGGCTGACGAACGGCGATACGCCGTCGGCCGCCCGAGCCTGCCTGGCGAGGAAGCCGTCCTGCGCCAACATCGACGCCAGGGCCGCCGACGTGAAGCCGCCGCCGGCCTCCCACAAAAACTCCCTGCGCGTCCGTCCGCAGAACTGTCCGCCCGACGAGCGAGGGGTCCGGCTTTCTTCAGGTCCGTGCATGGCGATCCCCCTCGTCAGTCAAGATAAAGGAATGCGTTGGCGTTGAGCGTGAGCAGGCAGTACTGCACGAGGGCCGCGTGGTCCGACATGCCTGATTCCGTCTTCAACGACCCGATGAACGCCGAGTCGCGGGCGACCTCGTCGGCCTCGGGCGCGCGGCAGGTGGTCAGCACGATCGCCTCGCGGATCTGGCCCGTCAGGTCGCCCGGACTGCCGGCCTCCAATCGAGCGGCCAGCCTGGCCGCCTGCTCGTTGGTGAAGGCGCCGTTGAGGAAGCCCAGGGCCTGGGTGGAGACGGTCGTCGTGTACCGGACGGGGCAGCTCGAATCGGTGTCGGCGGCGTCGTGGGTCGCCAGGATGGGCAAGAGCAGCGACCGCTTGACGTGGACGTAGACGCTGCGACGAGCGGCCTCGGCCGGGGGCGAGACCTTCCAGCCCTGGCCGGGGACCGATTGGCCGGCGAGCACCTCGTCCGAGATCGGCGGGCGGACGCTGACGCCGCCGGCCTTCGGGTTGAGATCGCCGCTGGCGGTCAGGATCGAGTCGCGGACCTCCTCGGCCGTCAATCGACGCATCGGGAACCGCCAGAACAACTGGTTGGCGGGGTCCCGGGCCAGGGCCTCGGGGCTCCCGTTCGAGGACGTCCGATACGCGCTCGAAAGCATGATCAGGCGGTGCATCCGTTTGATCTTCCAGCCGCCGTCCATCAATTCAGCGGCCAGCCAGTCGAGCAGCTCGGGATGGGTGGAAGGTTCGCCGAGCTGGCCGAAATCGTTGGTCGAGGGGACGATCCCTCGGCCGAAGTGGTACTGCCAAAGGCGGTTGGAGAGAACGCGGGCGGTCATCGGATTGCGGCGGTCGGTCAGCCATTCGGCGAACGCCCGGCGCTTGCCGGGGCCGCGCGTGAACGTCGTCTCGCCGTCGTCCACGGCGCCCGGCACGCCGGGCTCCACCCTGGGGCCGACGAGGTTCGGGTTGCCTCTCAGCAGTACGTGGGCCTCGGCCTGGCCCTGCTCGGTCACACACATGACCTCGACGCCCTCTCGGCCGCCGATCTTGCGGACGTCGCGGCCGTTCGAATCGGTGACGTCGACGAAGATCGCCATCATCCGGTAGTAGTCGGTCTGGGGGATCGGGTCCTTCTTGTGGTCGTGGCACCGGGCGCAGTTGACGGTCATGCCCAGAAACACCTGGCCGGCGGTCGAGACCAGGCCGTCGAGCATGTCGTAGCGGGCCAGGAGCCGGTCGGCGGGCTCGTCGTCGAACAGGCCGAGCCGATAGAATCCGGTCGCGATCCGGGCCTCCTCCGAGTCGGGGTCGATCTCGTCGCCGGCGAGTTGTTCGTGGAGGAAGCGGTCGTAGGGCTTGTCCTGATTGAACGCGTCGATCACGTAATCTCGGTATTTCCAGGCGAGCGGCTTGAGGCTGTCGCGCTCATAGCCGTTGGTCTCGGCGTAGCGGACCAGGTCGAGCCAGTGTCGTCCCCAGGCCTCGCCGTATTGGGGACTGGCGAGCAGGCGGTCGATCAGTCGCTCATACGCGGTGGGGGAAGGGTCGCCGACGAACGCCGAAACCTCCTCGGGCGAGGGGGGCAGGCCGGTCAGGTCGTAGGTCGCCCTGCGGATCAGCGCGATGCGGTCGGCCGCGACGGCGGGGGACAGCCCGGCCGCTTCGAGCCTGGCGAGAATGAACGCGTCGATCGGGTTGCGAGTCCAATCGGCGCCCTTGACGACCGGCACGGCCGGTCGGACGACCTCCTTGTACGGCCAGACCGGTGCGGCGGGCTCCTCGACCCTGGCCGGCTTCACCATCGGCGGCGGCGCCAAGGTCTTGCCCGACCAGGGGGCGCCGGCCTTGACCCAGCGCTCAAGGATGCGGATCTCGGCGTCGGGGATCTTGCCGCTGGGAGGCATCTCCAGGCCGTCGAAGTGGATCGCCTGGAGCAGCAGGCTTTCCGACGGGTCGTCGAGATCGACGGCCGGGCCGAGTTCGCCTCCTTTAAAGAGCGCCTCGCGATCGTCGACGCGAAGCTCGCCCCGGATCTTGTCCCCGCCGCCATGGCACTTGAGGCACCGTTTGGTCAGGATCGGCTCGACCTGCGACGTGAAGAACAACGCCTTGTCGGCGTCGGTCGACAGGTCGATCGATTCGCCCTCCGCCCCCCGCGTCACGGTCGCGAGCGCGGCGACCGCGAGCAGCACTCGAATCAGGCCGATTAATCCTCGTTGCGCCATGCGACTTCAACCCTCGGCAGGTCTATGGGATGGAGAGGTTCAGGGCCGGGACGTTTAAATCAGGTTAAACAATCGCGCTTGCCTGGGTCAACCCCGCCGGGGACCGATGCGGGGGCGGGCTTCGAGGGGCCCGCTTGAAGCCGCCCGGGGGCGCCGGACGGGCGCGGCCGGGGTGGCTTCAGATCGAGCGAATTAATTTCCGTTGCGGCGTCTCGTCAATCGCCGATGCGATCCCGAGAGGTCACCCCGGGGCGCGGAGGGCGTTCACGGCGGCCTTGACGTCCTCGGTCTCGACGGGTTGTCCGGCGAGGGCTTTCATGGCCACGCCCAGGGCCATGCCGTCCTTGGGGGCCGCTCGGATCTGGTCGGCGACCGGCTCGACGGCCGCGCGGATCTGATCGGGGCTGAGGCTGGCGGGCACCCATTCGCGAAGCTGGTCGATCTCTTCGGCGGTGAACGTGGTCACGCCCCCCTTGGCCTCCTTGAGCACCGACCGCATCTTTTTGATCGCCTCGGCGTCGTCCATCTCGGCCCCGGTGCCGAGGGTGAGTTGGGCGATCCAGTACCGGAGAAACGCGGTCTTGGCAGTATCTCTGGCCTTCATGGCTGGAGCGAGTTGGCTCCGCATTTTCTGCACGATCGTCATGATTGATCTACTCCTCGCGACCGTTCCAGGACGCATCGCTTTCGAGGACGCGGCGTGATTCTTTGATCATTGCCCGAGGCGGCTCGTTTTTTCAAGCTGAGAGGGCCTTGGGCCGATGGGGAGAAGGGAGTCTGGATTCCGTATTTCCACGGAGGGAGGACGA
>CALCIC010000572.1 GCA_937907405.1 uncultured Isosphaeraceae bacterium
CATCTTTACAGACAAGACCGATGTGAATCGATCGAGCCGGACTTCCCGGACAGCCCCTCAGAGCTGGGTTTCGGCGATCTCGACGGCCTTAAGGAGCCCGCTGGCCTTGTTGACGGTCTCGTCGTACTCGTCGCTGGGGACGCTGTCGTAAACCACGCCGCCGCCGGCCTGGACGTACGCCGTGCCGTTGCGGAGGACCAGGGTTCGCAGCGCGATGCAGGTGTCCATGTTGCCGCTGAAGTCGATGTAGCCGACGGCGCCGGCGTAGGGCCCCCGCTTGGTCGGTTCGAATTCGTCGATGATCTCCATCGCCCGGACCTTGGGGGCGCCCGAGACGGTCCCGGCCGGAAGTCCGGCGCGGAGGGCGTCGAACGCGGTCATCCCCTTCCTGAGCTTTCCCGTGACGTTGGACGTGATGTGCATCACGTGCGAATAGCGCTCGACCTTCATCACGTCGGAGAGGACCACCGAGTCGTACTCGGCGACCTGTCCCACGTCGTTGCGGCCGAGGTCCACGAGCATGATGTGCTCGGCGCGTTCCTTGGGGTCGGCCACCAGTTCGGCGGCCAGCGCCTGGTCCTCGGCCTCGGTCTTGCCGCGGCGTCGGGTGCCGGCGAGGGGGCGGATCGTGACGACCCCCTCCTCGACCCTCACCAGGATCTCGGGCGAGCTTCCGATCAACTGGAAGTCGTCGAACGTCAGGTAGAAAAGAAACGGGCTGGGATTCACCACGCGCAGGACGCGGTAGATGTTGAACGGGCGGGCGGTGGTCTGGACCTCGAATCGCTGGCTCGGGACGACCTGGAAGACGTCCCCCGCCTTGATGTACTCCTGGCAGTCTCGGACCACCTGCTCATAGGCCTCGCGAGTGAAGTTCGACTTGCGGGCGAGCGTCAGCGGGCCGTCGGTGTCGATGTCGCGGAGCGGATAGGCGTCGGCCGGGGCGTCGAGCCGCTCGACCATCTCGTCGACCCGGGCGCAGGCGAGGCGGTAGGCTTCTTGAAGGTCGTCGCCGGGCTCGACATGGGCCTGGACGACGACGAGGATGGTCTTGCGGATATGATCGAAGAGGACCATGCGGTCGAAGAACGAGAACGAGAGATCGGGAAGGCCGCGGTCGTCGGGGGGGACGTCGGGCAGGTTCTCGACGTACCGGACCGCGTCGTAAGCCGCGTAGCCGACGGCGCCGCCGGTGAACCGGGGGAGTCCCGGAACGTGGGCCGCGCGATGGCGTTCGACCAGGCGTTCCAACTCGGCGATCGGGTCGTCCGACTGATACCGCGCGGTCACGGTCGAGGTCCGTGGATCGGCGACCACGACGTCGCGGCCCCGGGCCTCGAACCGGAGGAACGGCTCGGTCCCCAGAAAGCTGTAGCGGCCGACTTTCTCGCCCCCGACGACGCTCTCGAACAGAAACGACGGGGCCGACCTCTCGATCCGCTCGAAGGCGGACACCGGCGTCAGGCTGTCGCCGTTGAGCTGGCGGTAGACCGGGACGCAGGCCGCCGACCGGGCGCGCTCGGCGAAATCTTCAAACGATGGACGATGGCTGCTCATGAGAGTTGGATCGCGAATGGAGGGTCCCGGGGCGGCAATGGGCGCTTGTTACGTTAGCAGCCCGCGACGAACCCGGCAAGATTGGCTCGGCGACGACCGCCGGGCCGGCGCGGTCGTCCGGGATTGGAGGGCGTCGGCGGCCCCAAGGTTCGGGCGCGCGGCGCGTTACTTCTGGGGAACGACTTGTTGACTTAAGCGTGATTCACCGTCATACTTTGCCTGTTTTCACCATGGTTGGGAGGGTGAATCTGAGCTATCAAACCGGCAGCCTCTGCACCAGTCGGGCTGTTTTCCCGCACCGACCAAGACCTTGCCGCGGATTGCTTCATCCCCTTTCATCCCCACCTCTCGACAGCCTTACAGCCGCTCTGACGCCCGTGGGCATACCCGCGCGGCGTGACACCTGGAGACCGACGACCATGAGATGGCCTCTTTCAGCCCGATCGGAGCGTCCGACCCGTCGCGCGCGGCGAGTTTCCCGTCCCCGGCTCCTCGAGAGCCTGGAGACCCGCGTGCTGCTCGCCGGCGACATCCTCTTCGTGAGCGAAGTTCCCGGAGCCGCGAACGACTTTCATCTGATGCGCTATTCGCAGTCGGGCACGCGGATCAGCTCGGTGCAGGTACCGACGGCGGCGCCGAACGACCTGAGCCAGGCGGCGCGCGGGGTCGCGGTCGACCAGAACGGAAATATCAACGTTTACAACGGAACCTTCTCCCCCGTCCTGAGCAGCTATTCGCCCAGCACGGGGACCTGGCAGGCTAACAACCAGACGCTCGCCGGTTGGAGCACGGGCAACAACGTCAGCTACGGGGGACTGACCGCTTACAAGAACTACATCTTCGCCTCCGATATGGCCACAGCCGCCCCAGGGGGACCGTCAGGGATCGTACGGTTTGACATCACCGGAGAGACCGCGCCAACGCGCTTCGCCACCGATATCGCGTTCGCCAAGGTGTCGATCGGCCAAGACGGGTCGCTCTACGGGCTGGGTGGGATCTACCCCTCTCAGATCACGGTCTACGACCCCGACACCATGACTCAAGTTGGGAGCGTCGATCTCCAGTTTTCCGCCAACGGTCCAGACCTCGACGTCCGCGGGATCGCCGTGGACGGCAAGGGCGAGATTTTCACCGCTACGTGGGACGGCTACATCGGCAAGTACGACTCGTCCGGAAAGCTGCTGGCGTACCTCCACCCGGGCGGATCCCTGACGGATATGACGCTTGACACGGACGGTCAGATCGTGACCAGCGACCGAAACGGCGTCGTTCACCTGACCAACACTTCGCTGTCCGCGATCACGTCGTTCACGACCGGGCAGAATAACGGGTTCGTAACGTTCGACCACTTCATCGACGTGACGCCGCCCGTCGCTCCGACGTTCAGCGAGCTGGCCGCGCCGACGATCACGTACGGCACGGCCACGACGACCCTCGCCGGAAAGATCAGCGACACGAGCGGCTTCCCGACGGGGAGCGTCACGGTCACACTCAACGGCCTAGCCGCTCAGGCTTCGATCGACCCGGCCACGGGGACGTTCTCCGCATCCTTCGACACGTCGAAGCTCGGCGTTTCCTCGTCGCCTTACTCGATCCGTTACAGCTACCAGGGAAGCAGCGCGGCCCGTTCCGCCCTCGATACGTCGAAGTCGTTGACCGTCACTCAGCGCGTGTTGACGGTGACGGCCGATGACGCATCCAAGACCTACGGTGACGCCGATCCAAGCTTCTCGGCCAGTTACTCGGGATTCGCCCCGGGCGAGGGCCCCTCCGACTTGACCGGCGTGCTGGGCCTCACGACGGCTGAGCCCGCCGGCAACGCCCCGGTGGGGACGTACGGGGTCACCCCCTCGGGCCTCGCCTCGCCGAACTACGCGATCACGTTCGCGGCGGGGACGCTTTCCGTCACGCCGAGGGCGTTGACCGTCACGGCCAGCGATGCGTCTAAGACGTATGGTCAGCCTGACCCGGACTTTACGGCGAACGGCTCGGGATTCGCGCCTGGCGAGGCGCTCGGCAGTTTGAACGGCGCGCCTTCGTTCACCACGACCGAGCCGAGCCCGCTGACCGCCCCGGTCGGAACGTACGCGATCACGCTGTCGGGCCTCACCTCGCCGAACTACACCATCACGTTTGCTCCCGGGGACCTTACGGTCGAACAAGCCGTGACGGCGTTCGCCGGGCTGCCGTCGCCGAGCGCGCCGGTCGGAGCATCGTCAGTCAGCCTCTCCGCGCGGTTGCAGTCGAACTCGACGCTGCCCGAGGGCCAGTCGGTGACGGTGACGATCCTCGGGTCGATCGGTCCTCTGGGGACCGGCTCGGGAGTCATTCAGAGCGACGGCACATTCACCGTCGTCGTGAGTACGCCGTGGCTCCCGCTCGGCGCCTATACCGTGCTCTACTCGTACGCGGGCGATGACAACTTCACCGCCGCGTCAGCCACCGGGTCGCTCAACATCGGGACCGCCTATACCGTCGAACCGCTGTACAAGACCGACAAGCCACACCATGGCGGCAGCACCATTCCCATCAAGCTCGAGGTGGAAGACGCTTCGGGCAAGAACGTCTCGTCTCAGAATCTGTCTATCACCGCCGTGGCCTTGGTCGACGCGAACGGGAAGAACTACACGCCCCGCGGGCGGGGGAACGCGAACCCCGGGAATGCGTTCCGGTACGCCGACCACGGCTATCTTTACAACCTCGACTCGACCGGCCTGGCGCCTGGCCGGTACACGCTCCTGGTGTCGGTGGGGAGCGACCCCGCGCTCCATGCAGTCACATTCGTGATTGGTTGATCCGACGAGTCTTGCGGCAAAAATAGGGTCGGGGACCTTTTTGTTCTTCCAAAAAGGTCCCCGACCCTTCATTTTTGCCCCTCCCGCGAGGGGGGAAGGCATGCTCGCGTCATACTTCTTTGACGTCCGTATGCGACCCAAAAAGCAAAACGCGCTAGGTTTCTTGACACCCCGGAGGGGGAAATTAGAATGAAAAATGCGATATGATGCAGAACGATCTCGTGATCGGCGTCCGCGCGTGGCGGGGTTTTCGCGAAACGGGTCGATGCTCCTTTGGAACAGGGTACGTCGCCAGCTCGGCTGGGGGCTGGCGGAGAGACGACATGAAATGCCAAAAGTGTGCGAAGCCCGCGACCTTCCACATCACCGACATCATCGAGAAAGGGAAGCATCACGAGTACCATTTCTGTGACGAACACGCTCGGCAGCATCTTGCGCCCTCCGACGAGTCGGTCGATGCGCCGCCGATCAGCGAGCTGGCCAAAAAGCTGGTCGTCAGCCCTCCGGGGTCGCTTCGCGAGCCGTCGCCGGCCGACAAACAGGTATGTCCGGTCTGTCAGATCACGTTCCTTGAGTTCCGAAACTCGGGACGGCTGGGGTGTCCCTACGATTACGAAGTGTTTCGCGACGAGTTGATGCCGCTGCTGGAGAGCATTCACGGCGAGACGAGGCACTCGGGCAAGGTGCCCAAGCGGGCGCCCCGCAACACCCAGCAGCAGACCACCTTGATCCAGCTTCGCAACGAGCTCAAGCGAGCCGTCGCGGCCGAGGACTACGAGGCGGCGGCGAAGCTCCGAGACAAGATCAAGGGCATCGAACTGGATCAGGACTGATCGCCCATGGGCCGTCGGCCCTGGCGCTCAACGCTCGAATCGGGCCCTGGGGTGGCCCGCTCATGATTTGTCAACGGTGCCATAACGAGGCGTCGGTTCACCTGACGGAGCGAGTCGACGGCGAACGGCGAGAGCTTCACCTGTGCGTCGACTGCGCCCGCGAAGGCGCGCTTCGGTCCCCCGATTCGCCCCCGGACCTCGGTCTTGAGTCGGTCGTGCAGGGGTTGATCCTCCAGCACGTCGGCGGCCTGGTGGGGGAACTCGCCGAGCTCGCCTGCCCGGACTGCGGCACCCGTTACATGGACTACTGGTCCGACGGCCGTCTCGGCTGCCCCCAGGACTACCGGGTGTTCACCAAGGGACTTCTGCCGTCGATCCAGCGGTATCAAGGCGCCACCCGGCACGTCGGCAAGACCGCCCGACTTCGGCCGGCCGCCGTCCATCGCCTCCGCCTCCGTTCCCAACTCCGCGAGGCCGTCGCCCGCGAGGATTACGAAGAGGCCGCCAGGCTCCGAGATCAGATTCGCCTCAAGGATAAACACGCATGACTCTGGACGACCTGACGAGAACTTCCGGCGAGTGGCTGCGCGGCGCGGGGCCTGAAAGCGACATCGTGATGTGCTCGCGGATCCGGCTGGCCCGCAATCTGGCCGATTTCCCGTTCACCAACCGCGCCAGCCGCAACGAGAAGGCCGAGATCGAGGGCCACTTCAAGTCGGCGCTGGAGAACGCCGGGATCGAAGCCGGCTATTTCGACGTCAACGGCATGTCGAACCTCGACCGCCAGTTCCTCCTGGAGCGGCAGCTCATCTCCAACGAGATGTCCACCGGCGAAGGCCCGCGCGGCGTGGCGGTGACCCCCAAGGAGAACATCGCCATCATGGTCAACGAGGAGGACCACCTCCGCATCCAGTACATGCTCTCGGGGTTCCGTCTCCCCCAGGTCTGGGACGAGATCACCGCGCTCGACGACCAGCTTGAAGACGACATCGCCTACGCCTACAGTTCGTCGTTGGGCTATCTGACCGCCTGCCCCACCAACGTCGGCACCGGCATCCGCGTCGGCGTGATGGTCCACCTGCCGGGCCTGGTGGCGAACAAGGAGATCGACAAGGTCTTCCGCGCCCTCCAGAAAATCAATCTGGCCGTCCGAGGCTTCTACGGCGAGGGGAGCCAGGCGTTCGGCGACTTCTACCAGATCTCCAACCAGCAGACGTTGGGCAAGAGCGAGGAGGAGCTGATCAAGATCCTCACCGACGTGGTCCCCCAGGTGCTCCAGTACGAGCGGAAGGCTCGTCAGGACCTGATCACTGGCCGTCGCCAGCATCTCCACGACCAGGTCAGCCGGGCCTACGGCGTCCTGAAGACGGCCCAGACGATCTCCAGCGAGGAGACCATGTTTCTGCTTTCCAGCGTCCGGATGGGGATCAACCTGGGCCTGATCGACGACCTGTCGATCGCCGTCGTCAACGAGCTGTTCATCCAGACCCAACCGGCCCACCTCCAAAAACTGCGAGGATCGGAGCTGGGGGTCGAGGAACGAAACGTCGCGCGGGCGTCCTACCTTCGAAGTCGCCTTACCAACGGCCGACCCGTCGAGGATGGATGAGCTATACTTCACTTCAGAGTCAGGCCGTCTGAGCACTCGTTCGCGTCGTCAACGGATTCCTCTTCCACCCGCCGGGGTCGTCTCCTTGTCATCTTTCAGCTTCGACATCGATCCGTACGCGGTCCTTGGGGTCTCGGGCGACGCCTCGCTCGAGCAGATCCGCGACGCCTACCGAAGCAAGAGCAAGAAATTCCACCCGGACAAGGGGGGCGAGGACTGGGCCTTCCGCGTCCTTTCCCAGGCTTATGAATTACTGAGCACCGCGCGGGTGATGCGCGCGGCTCGCCCGGCGGCCCCCCCCGTCCGCCCGGCCGACCACCCGGCCGCCGCGCACCCGAGGAGCGACTCTGGGGCGGAATCGGTCTACGGCGGGATCGTCGACAAGGACGTGCCCCCACGGCGGTTGATCGCCGTCGAGCATATGTGCGTCCGCTACCTTTGGGACCAGGCGGCC
>CALCIC010000573.1 GCA_937907405.1 uncultured Isosphaeraceae bacterium
GACGTCCCCCTGGCCCGTCGCCGTCAAGAACGGCGTCTTGACGTCGAGCTGATCGAGGGCCACGCTGTCGGCCGAGCGGTCGAGCCGCGCGACGAGCGTCGCCGGGTCGTCCCAGGTGATCGTCCGATCCCCCTTGGTCGCGACCAACTCGGCGATCCTGGCCGTGACGTTGATCGACTGGCCCGGTCCCTTCGCGTTGTTCTCCTCGTCCGATCGGGCCCTGGCTTCGGCGAGGATCTCGACGACCCCCTTGTCGAGCCGCAGATCGTCCTGAAGGCGGAGCGTGCGGCGAAGCTGACCGGCCAGGGCCGCGAGATCGACCCGACCCTCGACCTTCGCTTGCTGGTCGGCGGCGGGGGGAAAGACGCCGACGGCCGAAAGCGTCGCGACAGGAGCGTCGAGCGTGAACCGATCGGCCTTGTACGACCCGTCGCGGCCTTCCACCTTCCAGCCGACCGCGACCCTGTCTTGCCGCAGCGCGTCGCCCGACAGCCCGTCCCCCTCGACGAGCAGGTTCAAGGCCGCCGCGTCCCCTTCGGTCGTGAGCGCTCCTTCGACGATCGCGGCGGCCAGCGAGCCTGAGAAGAGCCCGTCGGCCCTGAGATCGGGCCGGGTGAACCGCCAGGGCCAGTTCTCCGCCTTCACGGACAGCGCCGCGTTGCGGAGTGGGCCGTCGCCGACGTCGGCGTGGCCGATCCGGCCCTGGATGCTCATCGTCCCCAGCCCCGAGGGCTCCTTGGTCCGGGCGAGCTTCAGGTCCCAGGTGATCGGCTCCGGATATCGTGAGAGATCGAGCGCGACGTCGGCCTCGTCGGCGAAGAACGGATCGGCGAGCCCCTCCTGACGGAACCGAAGCGTGGCGTCCTTGATCCGGATCTGGATCGTCCGTTCGGGCTTGTCCTTCAGGATCGGTCCCAGAGTTTCGAGCAGGTCGACCCTGCCGTCGGCCGAGCGTTCGATGTCGACCGCGCCGTGATGAAGGGTCAACGTGCCGAAGATGGGCTGGTTGAAAAGGATCTGCCAGAGGTTCCAACTGAACGTCCCCGACGGCGCCGAGACGATCTTGTCCCCCTGGGGGTCGATCAGCGTCGGGCCGTCGATCTCCGTCGGCCGGAACCACGAGACCTGCGCGCTCTCGAACGCCACGCGTCCCGGCGCGATCAGCCCGTTTGCGAACGCCTCGATCCGGCGCTTGGCGAACGGCGTGCTCACGATCCAGGGCAGCGCCGCGAACAGGGCGATCGGAATCGCCAGAACCGCCAGGCCCAAGATCAACCAGAGCCGCCAGCGACGCCGCGCCCGGCGACCTCCCGGAACCTCGTTGGAAGTGCTCATCGAGTCTGCTCGATCCCGTCGCGTTTTGAAGAACAACAGCCGATCGACGCGAATCCACCCGCGCCTCATTCGCGCCAATCAGTATAACCAGTCACCCTCCCCGCGCCCCACGGGCTTGGCGGCGAAGGCTTTTCCAAGCGAACGAATGCTTCCCGACGTCAGGTGCGTCGATCACAATGAATGCGCGACGATCTGACAGCGACCGCCCCCACGCCGAGGGCTCCAACATGCGACCGTCCGACGTTCGATTCTCGATCCGGCGGCTGATGCTCGTCGTGGCGGTGATCGCATTGGCTTTCGGTGCTCTCCGCTTCTTCTACTCGATGCTGTCTTATGATCCGCGATCCTACTTCCAGGACCCGGACTTCATGGGCCAGCTTTGCCGCATCGAAGCCCGCTACATGGAGTCGCGTCGCGTCGCCTGCCTCGATCGAGCCAAGGCGAACACCCCCTGGGACGCCCTTGACGACCAGACGGAAGACCTGAAGATTCATCCGTTCCCCACCGACGACGCGGCTTGCTCCTCATGGACGGAGCAAGCCGAAGTCTGGGGACGCGCCTCGACGAAGTGCGCCGAGGCCGCCAGGCGACTCGGGCGGCCGTAGTGGAACGGATGGTTGCGACTCGACCTCGGCTGGGTCAGGAGGTGAAATGCGGCTTCGACGCCTCGGCTCGCGCGGTGGGGCGGTAATCGAAGCGGTCCTTGAGGCGGAGCAAGGGGAGTTCGACATACCGCCACGAGAGGGCGGCGACGGCGTAGATTACGGCCGCCGTGAGGGCCTCGCGCCAGAACGGCCGGCCCCCCAGGCCGAACGCGCGGGCGAGGTCGTCGCTGAGCAACATCAGCACATAGTGGTAGATGTACAGGCCGTAACTCAACTGGCCGATTCTCACCAGCCTCGGCCGCCGCAGGACGGCCAGCGCCGGGCGGCCCTGGAAGTAGATCACCAGGCCCACGACCGCCGCGCCCAGGAGGTTGATCATCAGCATCGACAGCCCCGGCCAGGGAGGCGCCTCGGGCTTCGTCATCCCTCCCGATCCGACCAAGGCCGCGAGACAGGCGAACGCGACCAGGCCGACCGCCGCGAACACCTTCGCCACCGCGTGATGCTCGCGGACCGCCTTCCGGCCGGTGAACAACGCGGCGAGAATCGCCCCCAGCGCCAGGCCGTCGGCCCGAGTCAACAGAACCCGCCAGTACATCCCCGAGGACCGCGCGAACACGGCCGCGGCGGCCAGCGTCAACGCCAGCGGCACGACCCCGCGACGCCCGACCATGCAGACCAGAATCGGCCAGATCAGGTAGAACTGCTCCTCGACCGCCAGCGACCACGTATGCAACAGGTATTCGCTGAACATCGGCGACGGCCACGACCAATGCAGCCCGAATTCCTGGGTGTACGACAGTATGTAAGGCAGGCCGGCGTAGTCGTAGGCTCTCGGCAGCCAGGGCGAGGCCGCCGCGATCACAAGCGCCGTCAAGTAATAGATCGGCCAGATCCGCAGCCCGCGGCGCATGTAGAAATGGAACAGGAAATGCTTCTGCCGGCCGTTCTTGAGGATGATCGCCGTGATCAGATAGCCCGACAGGATGAAGAACAAATCGACGGCCGCCCAGCCGAACGGCAGCAGGTGCGGCTTGAAGTGGTGGAACAGGATCGCCAGGCAGGCCAGCCCGCGCAGGGCGTCGAGCTCGAGCACCCGCCCGCTCATCACCCCCGCCTCGCTCCTGTTCGCGGAGTCCTTCCTCGCCGTCGAAACGGCCCGGACGCTCGTCGTTTCGGTCGTCTTCACCGGGCCTCCCGCCCTTCCACGATCATCCTCGAAGCCGAAGGTCGATACGCCGTATTCATCGGCTCGCGCCCGCGTCCCAGACCACTAATCCAATCGGGGCGATCCGTAAAGTGCGAACGGAGAAATATGAATCTTCGTTCATTTTCTCGTGATCGCAGGAAGCCTCGGCGCGGGTCGGTTCGAGACGTAAACTAGGGAGAGAGCGATTCCAACTCGGCCTCCGGAGGACTCTCCCATGCCGCTCAACATCGGCCCGACGGAACTTCTCCTCTTGTTCTTGAGCCTGCTCTTCTGGGCCGGCGCCGTCGCGTTCCTCGTCTTCGTCGTCCGCTCGCTGCGCCGCAAAACCGACCAAACCCGCACGATCGCCACGCTCGTCGAAGAAAACCGACGGCTTCGCGAGGCCCTCGACAAGCGTCGAGGCGAGTGAGTCTCGTGCGGCGGGTCAGAAATCCAGGCCCTCCGAACAGGGCGGCACGGGTTCGGCGCAGCCGACCCCGTGGACGCGGGCCGCGGCTTCTCCACACGGGGTCGAGTACGAACTCGCGCCACCCGGTTTCGATGCTCCACGGCCTTCGACGGGTCGTTCCTCGGGCCGTTCCTTCCTGACATAATGAGAGGGCCGCTACGACGCGCATCGTATCGGGCTGACGCCCCCATAAGCAGCGGAGTCCGAACGATGTCGAGCGAAGAACCGTCGCCCGGAGCGTCCCCGGGGCTGGCGGCGATGGTCGGGCGGATGTTGACGAGTCGCCGGCTTCCGCTGGTCGCGGCGGCGCTGGCGGTATTCTTCGCGCTCCCGGCGCTCGGCAACGGCTGGATGCTCGACGACTATTACCATCGGTCGGTCCTGCTCGGAACGTCGCGGTTGCGTCCCCTGCTCGGCCCCCCCTCGGAGATGTTCCGATTCTTCCGAGGCGACTCGGCTCGGACCGGCCGTGTGATGGACGTCGGCCTTTTTCCGTGGTGGACCGACCCGGACATCAAGGGCGAGTTCCTCCAGGCGTTGACCGTCCTGACTCACCGGCTCGACTACGCGCTCTGGACGAATTCCCCGATGCTGATGCACGCCCAGAGCCTGCTCTGGCTCGGGGCCGCCGTGTTCGTCGCCGCGATTTTCTACCGGCGGATTCTCGGTCCCGCCTGGATCGCCGGGGCCGCGGCGCTTTTGTTCGCGGTCGACGACGCGCGGGGGGCGACCGCGGGATTCCTGGCCAATCGCAACGTGCTGATCGCGGCGACGTTCGGCGTCTCGTGCCTGATCGCCCACGACCGCTGGCGAAAGGACGGCTCGCGTCCGTCGGCGTTGCTGGCCGTATCGCTGCTCCTGGCCGCGTTGTTCTCGAAAGAGGAAGGGATCGGCACGTGCGCCTATCTGGCCTCCTACGCATTGTTCATCGATCCCCGAGGGGGGCGCGGCGGCGTCCTCGCCCTCTGGCCGTATTTCGGGGCGGTCGTCGTCTGGGCGGTCCTCCGCGGCTCGATGGGGTACGGCGTCCATGACATGGGACTGTACGTAGACCCGTTGACCGACGCCCGGCGATTCGCGGCGGCGGCTGCTTTCCGCTTTCCGATCCTGCTCCTCGGCCTCTGGACCCCGATCTGGGCGGATTTTGGTGCTGGGTTTCAGGGACCGATGTTGGTGCGCTTATGGTGGGTGGCGATGGCGTTCCTCGCCCTGCTCGCGTCCGTGACGTCTCCGCTGCTCCGCGGCGATCGCAATGCCCGCTTCTGGGCCGTCGGCATGCTGTTCGCCACGATCCCCGTCTGCGCCACGGCTCCGATGGACCGATTGCTCACGTTCGCGGGCGTCGGCGCGTCGGGGCTCCTGGCGCAATACCTGGCGTTCGTCTTCGGCAAGGAGGGCGCGCCGTCCAACTCGCCGTGGCGTGTCCCGGCGCGGGGACTGGCGTGGTTTTTCGTGGTCGTGCATATCGTCCTCGCGCCCTTCGCCTTACCCCTCCGGGCCGCGAACCCGGTCGGTCCCCGGTGGGTCGACGCAAAATTCTACATCCAGATCCCGCTGGGGCCGTCGTTGGGGGATCGGGACGTCGTCGTCGTCAACGCGCCGAGCGCCGCGAACGCCACGTACCTGATCCTCCGTCGCGAGGCGAGCGGGCTTCTCGGCCCCCGGCATATGCGGGTCCTCGCGCCGGCGATCCCCTCCGTAACGATCCGCCGCCTCGACGCGCGGACGCTGGGGATCAGGCCCCACGGCGGCTACATTCGATGGCCCCTCGACAGGGTCTTCCGGAGCGAGCGCCGGCCGTTTGCGATCGGCGAACAGGTGAGAATGACCGGCATGACCGTCACTATCACCGAACTGACCACTGACGGCCGACCCGCCGACGCAACCTTCCGCTTCGACGTCCCGCTCGAATCCCCATCGCTCGTCTGGCTGTGCTTCCGGGGCGACGGCTTCGAACCCTTCAAACCGCCGCCCGTCGATCAGGAAGTCGAGATCTCCATCGACTGGAAGGCTCTTCTCTCCACCACCCAGAGACCCGGCCGACTGATCGACGAAGACCTTGACGACGTCGCGCCCGATCCTTGAGATTCGCCGCCGGCGTTCCGGGTTCCGTGAACCAATCCGTCGCCAGTACCCATACTCTCAAGAGGCGGAGCGACGGCGCGCTCGGACCTGGGAATAGTCAGGCCGGCGGCTGTTTCCCGCGCGTCTCGCGAGCCGCGCCGAGCTAAGCAGTTCCTCAGACCGGCTCGGCCGTTTCGGTCTCGACCACCCGTGGTTGGGGCTCATGATCGTCGGCGGTCGGGTTGGGCTCGTCCAGGTGTTGCGGCCTGAGCGCGAAGAGCGCCAAGATCAGGGCGCCGGCGACCAGCATGTTGTCGGCGAAGTTGAAGATGGCGAAGCTGAAATTGATCGAATCGACATGAAAATAGACGAAATCGCGGACGTATCCGAAGGCGAGTCGGTCATAGCAGTTCCCCATGGCGCCGGCCATGATCAGGCCCAGGGCGATGGTGAGCGGGAGACTGGCGGCCGCGCCCCCCAGGAACAGCCAGCACACGATGGCGACGCCGGCGACGATCGAGAGCCCCGCGAAGACGAGGCTGCTGTACGGCATCGACCCGCCGAAACCCCAGAGGGCCCCGGTATTGTGGCTGGTCCGCAGTTCGAGGACGTCGGTGATCAACGCGATGGGCGCCGAGCCGGGAGGGCCGACTCGCTTGAAGATCAGCGCCTTGGTCGTGAGATCGAACGCAGCCCCTCCCAGTGCAAGGCACAAGAAGAGGATCAATCGGCCCGCCCTGGCCTTCGAAGTCATCATCCGTTCTCCAGCTTCCGCGCGCACTGGATGCAATGGCGAGTGTACGGCAGCGCCGAGAGCCGCGGCTTGGCGATCGGCTCGTCGCATTCGATGCAGAGGCCGTATTTGCCCTTGTTGATCCGGTCCAGCGCCTCGTTGATCAACTCGAGCGTTTCCTGCTCGTTTTCGATCAGGCCGAGCGTGAACTCCTGGTCGTAATTCTCGGTTCCCACGTCGGCCATGTGGAGCGGGACGTTGGAGAGGTT
>CALCIC010000574.1 GCA_937907405.1 uncultured Isosphaeraceae bacterium
GCCGTACCAGTTCTTCATGGTGACGGTCGCCTTGCAGAGGTTGTGGTCCTTGACGGGGGAGACGCCGATGACCTTGGTGGCCTCGCGGAACGGCCGGTAGAACATCCGCCAGGTGTTGGTGATGGTCTCGCCGCCGACGTGGAGCTGTTCGAAGTAGCTGTCCTTGGGGAGCATCAGCTCGGCGCCGGCCCGCAGAGCGGCGTCGCCGACCTTGGTCTTGAAGAAGCAGCTCTCGGGGTTGTTGATCGGGTTGTCGGCGACGATCACCTTGCGGGCGCCGGCACCCAGGCAGAGCCGGACCACTGCGGCGAGGGTCTCGGGCTGGGTGGTGGCGGCGAGGTCGGGGTTCTTGTCGAACGCGACGTTCGGCTTGACGACGACGACGTCCCCCTTGACGATGAACCGGGAGACCCCCCCCATGGCGTCGAGCGCCGCCTTGACCATGCGGAACGCCTGGTCGTGGAGCGCGGCGTCGCGGATCTCGGCGTCGGCGTCGGCCGCCACGGGGGCGGCGCGGACGACGACCAACGTCGGCGTGCTGGCGGGGAGTTCGACGTTGTACGGCTTGAGGGTCCGCGCCGGCGGCGGCTTGACCCCTTCCATCCCCCAGTGGTCGCGGAGCAGCAGGCCGCCGCCGACCGCCGCGCCGGCCGCCGCGCCGTAGCCGCCGACCTGGGTCAAAAACTGCCGTCGCGAGAACGGATCGTCGGCCGGATTGACGCCGCCGAGCCGCTCCAGGTTCTTGATCTGGGTCCGGGTCAGTTTCTCGCTCATCGACGACCTCGTTCCAGTCTGAAACCGCCGGCTTGGAGGCGGCTCGTCACGCGGAGATTGGATTGCGCACGCGAAATCGAATCGAATCCAGAGGGTCGGGATCGTCGGTCAGCCGCCGCCGACGGCCGGGATCCTGGCGGGCAGGCTCCTGGCGAGCGCCCGGGCGAAGGATTCGGCGGGAGGGGCGGTGGTCGCGCCGTTGGCGCCGGCCAGCGTATTGCCCTTGCGGAACACCACGTCGAAGAGGCCGATGTTCGAGATCGCGAAAATCGCGTCGGCCCCCTCCGCTTCGAGCGGCTTGACCTCCGCCCCGTCCTCCTTGACGCTCTCCAGGTACTTCTCCAGCACTTCCTGGGCCTTCTTCTCGTCGCCGTAGGGGCGGAGGAATCCCTGCCAGCCGACCTCGCCCTCCTTGTAATCGGCCATGAAGACCTCGGTGAGAAAGCTGTAGCCGAAGACGTCCTGGGGGACGTAGGTCGGGTCGTTCTGCCGGCCGCCGGCGGGCAGGAGGGCGAAATACTCCGCCGGCGACATCGTCGCGGCGGCCGGCTTGGGCGCGGACGTCGCGGGCGCGGCGGCCGTCGTCGCGCCCGAGGCTTCGGCCAGGACGGGCGCGGCGGCGGGCGGCGGGCTTCCCGGCTTTTGCTGGGCGGCGACGCGTCGGCCCAATTCGAGGGCGAACGCGGCGAACTTGGGGTCGTCCTGGGTCGAGACGAGCTGGGTGTAGTATTTTCCGGCGTAGAAGAACAAGCTTCCCGCCGAGGTGTAGCCGCCGTCGCCGACGTCGACGTTCTGGATCTCCTCGGGTTTCTCCGAACCGAACTTGCCGAGCGCCCGCAGCGGGTCGGCCATCTCGAAGATGTAAAGCTGGATCTCGTTCGAGTCGTCCTCGGCCGGGTGATAGTACGTGTACGCCATGCCCGTGACGCCGTACTGGAGGAAGCTTTCGGCCCGGCCGTCGATCTTCTCGTAGAGGTTGTCGGCGTTGAACGTCTCGACGTACTTGTCGCCCGACTTCTCCACGATCCAGCCGCTCGGCACGTCGGCCAGGGGGAGCATCGCGGCGATGGCTTTTTGCGGATCGGGGACCGTCGCCAGCTCGGTCGCGACCTGGGCCGGCGACAGGCCGTTGACGGGCGCCGCCGCGGGCGCCGGCGCGGCTGCCGCGAGGGGGACTGGGGCGCCCGCCGGCATCGCCGCCGCCGCGGCCTGGACGTCGACGGGGGCGCGGTGAAGTCCATGAGCTGCTGCGGGCCGTCGACGTTGACCCCCTGGCGGAGTTGAGCCAGCGACTCCAGGACGTTGGGGATCGCCCGAGCGACCGCCGCCGAAGTCCCCGCCGCGGCCCGCAAGCCGATCATCGCCTGATCCAGCTTCTTGACGCCGTTCACCAGGTCTTTCCGCTCCTGGCCGAGCCGCTCCATCTCCAGCCTGACGGCCTCGTCCGCCTCCTCCAGCGTCTTGTACCTGCCCCCCTGGTCGAGCACCGACCAGGTCCGGTTGGGGTCGAACTCGTACCGGTTGGCGTCGAAGCTCCGGCTCTTGAGGACCAGGGCCGCGAAGATCGCCGGGATGCTCATGACCAGCATCATCCCCACGATGATCGATGCGAACGACGGCCGCTGGAGCACCCGACCGCGACGCGCCTTGAACCAATCCATGCGGCCGAGGACGGCGACGGCGATCGGCGTGGTGGCGAACGCGGTCAGGGCCGCCGCCAGGCTGATCGTCAGAAGCGGATCTTCGGCCAACTCCGTCGTGAGCTTCGTCCAGAGGTTCACTCCGTTCATCGCGCCACCGCCGTTCGCTGTCGGAAGTCAGGGTTTCATCTGGGCTTGCAGAAAGACGAGGGCGTCGCCCGCTCGTCGTTCCGGACGCCGTCGCGGCCGCGGTTCAACAAGAGTTGGATCAGCCCGCAACCTCGGATTATAGCGGAGCGGCGGCCTCCGAGGCAATCGGGGTCGCTCAGCCGAACAGCGACTCCACGAAGGTGTCGGCGTCGAACGGTTGCAGGTCGTCGATGGCTTCGCCGACGCCGATGAATTTCACGGGGAGCTTCATCGTCTGGCGGACCGCGACGACGACGCCTCCCTTGGCGGTGCCGTCGAGTTTGGTGAGGATCACGCCGGTGCAGCCGATGGACTTGGTGAACATCTCGGCCTGGCGGATGGCGTTCTGGCCGTTGCCGCCGTCGAGCACCAGCAGGACCTCGTGCGGAGCGCCGGGTATCTGCCGCTGGACGACGTTCTTGATCTTTTCAAGCTCGCGCATCAGGTGGGTCTGGGTGTGCAGCCTGCCGGCGGTGTCGATGATCAGGACGTCGCTCGACCGGGCGAGGGCGCGCTGGCAGGCGTCGTGCGCGACGCTCGCCGGGTCGGCCCCGGGGGCGCCCCGGACGATCTCGCAGCCGGCCCGCTCGGCCCAGATCGACAACTGGTCGGCGGCGGCGGCGCGGAAGGTGTCGCAGGCGGCCAGCACGATCGAGTTCCCCTGGTCGCGGAGCCGCTGCGCCAGCTTCGCGATCGACGTCGTCTTGCCCGAGCCGTTGACGCCGGCGATCAGGTACACGCTCGGCTTCTTGGCGGCGATCGTCAGCGCGCCGGGGCGCGGGTCGTGCAGCAACTCCTTCAGTTGGTCCTTGACGAACGCCACGAGGTTCTCGTCGGCCGTCGTGTCGGCGTAGGCGTCGCGAACCGACTCGATGATCCGCGAGGTGGCGGCCACGCCGACGTCGGCCTGGATCAGCCGGCTTTCGAGTTCGTCGAGGAACTCCTGGTCGACCTTGCGGCCGAACCACGAGCGGACGTTGAACAGTTGCGCCGTCTTGGCCAGCCCCTTCTTGAATCGATCGAGCAACCCTTTGATCGCCATAACCGCCTTTTCGCCTCGTCGGATGATCGTGGACCGTGTCGTGCGAGAGCGGACGAGGAAAGCCCGTCCGCCTAACGATTCATTCTAACAAAACGCCCCGTCAGGCCGACGTCGGGTTTGACGGCCGACGCGCGCGCAGGCGGTCGAGAACTGCGTCGGGGGTGGTGATCGCGCCGACCCATCGGCCGGGGCGGTCGGGGGCGTGGAAGTCCGAGCCGGCCGTGGGGACCAGATCGAGCGTCGCGGCCCAGTCGCGGAACCGCCGCCCGACCCGGTTCTGAATCCCCGGGCCGGCCGTCTCGATCGCCTGGAGCCCGGCGTCGGCGAGCGTCCGGAGCGATTCCAGCCGGAGGTTGTACGGCGGGTGGGCCCAGGAGGCGACCCCCCCCGCGCGGCGGATCAGGCCGATCGCCTCGTCGGCGTCGAGCATCGGCTTGGCCGCGCAGGCTGGTCGACCGTCGGCCAAAAACCGGTCGAAGGCGTCGCGGACGCCGCCGACCTGGTTGGTCCTCGCCAGGTATTCGGCCAGATGCCGTCGGCCGAGCACCGCGCGGGGGAAGCAGCGGCGGACGGCCTTCGGATCGACGACCATGCCCAGCTCGGTCAGCCGGTCGATCATCGCCTGAAACCGGCTGGCTCGACCGACTCGAAGCCGATCCATCGCCGCGTTCAGGTCGTCGTCGTCGTCGCGGAAGAAGTAGCCCAGGACGTGGATTTCACGACCTTCGAACTCGCAGGTGAGTTCGACGCCCGAGATCAGCTCGACCCCCAGGCGGTCGGCCTCGGCGCGCGCGACGGTAAGGGCGGAGACCGTGTCGTGGTCGGTGATCGCCAGTGCCGCGAGTCCGACCCCCGCCGCGGCGACGACGACTTCCGACGGCGAGCAGAGGCCGTCGGAATGCGTCGTATGCACATGCAGATCGGCGTTGCGACGGATCAAACCGGCTCATCCCCGGCCGACGCGTCGGCGTCGGCGTCGGGGCTCTCGTCGTCCGGCTCGATCGTCTCGGCTTCGGCGGGATCAGGGCCCTTGACCTGGAAGACCTTGTCGAGGATGCCGTTGACGAACCGGCTCGATTGGGCGGTGCTGTACCGTTTGGCGAGTTCGAGGGCCTCGTTGATGGCGACCTTGGCGGGGACCTCGGGGCGGTGCAGGATCTCATAGGCGCCGAGCCGGAGGATGTTGCGGTCGATGGCCGCCATCCGGTCGAGCCGCCAGTTCTCGGCGACCTCGCGGATCGTCGCGTCGATCTCGGCCTGATGCCCCTTGATCCCGGCGATGAGTTCGAGCGTGAACTCGACGAGCTTCTCGTCGCCCAGCAACCGACGGTCGATGAACCGGCGGACGTCGGCGGCCTTGAAGCCCGAGTTCTGCTCGATCTGGTAGAGGACCTGGAGTGCGACTTCACGGCCTCGGGAGCGTCGCGTCATGATCAAATCCTTCGGCCTCGAACGGCGTCGCCTTCCCTGTCCTTTGATAGCTTCATCGTGGTTAGCCGATCATAGCCCAACTTCCCGTCGATCGAAAAGGCCAGTGAAGCCGAACGAGCGTTTCGAGGCCGCCTCGGCTGATGCTCGACGGCGATCGATCCGGGCGTGCTCCATCGACGAATTGAAGGAGTCGAGGTCGAGAATCAGCAATCTGGGACGGTTGTCGTTGGAGAGTTCCTCGTATAAGATAAGATAGTGGAAGCCGACGACGACTCAAACCCCGCTGAAGCCGACCCTCCGCGTGCAATCCGCCTACCTGCCGCATCCTCTTTCCTGAACAATCCTCGCAATCTTTCCGCGTCGTCCGACGAATATCCCGCCGAACAAATTCCTCGCGAGACGCGTCGTAACGGCATCAGACGATGCTGAAAACATGACACTTCACCGTGCGCGACCTACAAGTGTTATTGGAACCTTGTTGAATCCGAGCACGACGACTCGGCAACCCCGAAGCAAGGAAGTCGAAACCATGACCCCAATGCTCGGTACCCGCGCCATGTCCAAAAAGCCCCATCCTCCTCAACCCGTTCCGCCCCAGGGCCAAGGGCTTCGAATCGATCGTCCTCACGATGCGCAGGACGTAGCCAACTCTCTGCGTCAGTTGACGTTGCGGGCCTTTCAGGCCGTCCAGCCCACCGCGCCGGCCCACGATCGCAGGGGGGTCCACGGCGAGCTTGTCCAGTTTGAAGCCGCGCTCGGTCGTCTGGGCCTGCCCTCGCTCTTGAATTACGCCTCGGCTTTGAGACGGCGGGTGGAATCGGCCCTGTGAGACGGCCGTCGACGATGCGCCTGGAGAGCGGTCGCGGTGAAATTATCAAACAAATCTTGAAGGTCCGCTTGATTTCGCCGTTGGCAAGCGTTATTTTCGACCAGCCTCGCCTGGATTCCGGGTTTGGAGTCGATTTCCCGCGCCCCAGCCGGAATCCGTGTTTGGCGCGAGTGCGGCCTTGAGGTGCATCGATGGACACACGGAAGGTCGACTCGGCGGCTTCGCCGGCGCGGAGTGCTTCGGGGGCCCGTGAGACAGAGGGACGAAGGGGGACGTCGGCCTGGGCGTCTTTCGCGATCGCGATCGGCTGTTTGGTGTTGGCGGCGACGCGCGCCGAGGCGGCCGACCAGGAATCGAGCGACTCGACCGCGCCGGCCGGCGCGGCAGGGAAACCGACGCCGCAGGCGGCGTCCCCTTCGTCTCGTCCCTCCCCCGTCGCGGCCGTCGAACCGCTGCACGAACGGATCGACCGGCTGATTGAAGCCGGGCTCGCCCGCGAGCTTCCCGGACGATCGCCGGCGGCCCCGGCGTCGGACGCCGAGTTCGCGCGTCGGGCGTATCTCGATTTCAGCGGCGTGATTCCGACGGCCGACGAGGCTCGGGCGTTCCTCGACGACCCGTCGCCCTACAAGCGCGCCCGGCTGCTTGAGCGGCTGCTTGAAAGCCGGTCGTACGCCTGGCGGATGGCGCAGGTGTTCGACGTGATGTTGATGGAGCGTCGGCCCGAATCGTACGTGCCGGCGGCCTCCTGGCGGGAGTTCTTGTTCCAGGCGTTCGCCGAGAACCGACCGTTCGACGTCCTGGTCCGACAGATCCTCGAAGCCGACGGCGGCGACCCCAAGACCCGGCCGGCTGCCCGGTTCGTGCTGGAGCGCGAGGCCGACCCCCACACGATGACCCGCGACGTCGGCCGGCTGTTCCTCGGCGTGGACCTCCAGTGCTGCCAGTGCCACGACCACCTGCTGATCGACGATTATAAACAACAACACTATTACGGGCTGTACGCCTTCTTCAGCCGGGCCGTCGTGATCGGCGGCAAGGACGCCGCCGGCGTGATCGCGCCGGGGGCGACCCCCGTCGTCGGCGAGAAGGCCGAAGGCGATGTGACGTTCGCCTCGGTCTTCAAGAAGAAGGTGACGAGGAAGACCGGCCCCCAGATCCTCGACGCCCCGCCGCTGCCCGAGCCGACCGTCGACAAGGGGCGCGACTATCTGATCCCGCCCGACTCCGCCGGCAAGGTCGTTCCGGTTCCGGTCTACAGCCGCCGGGCGCGGTTGGGGAAGGCGCTGACCTCGGACGACGACCCCGCCTTCGCCCGCAACATCGCCAACCGACTCTGGGCTCATCTGATGGGCCGTGGGATCGTCCACCCCCTCGACTTGATCCACGGCGACAACCCGCCGTCGAATCCCGAACTGCTCGACCTGCTGACCGAACAGATCGTGGCGATGAAGTACGACGTCAAGGGGTTTCTCCGCGAGCTGGCCCTGACGCGCGCCTACCAGCGGAGCAGCGAGCCGCCTCCGGATTCGAGCCCCGAGTTGGCCGATCCGAAGTGGTTCGCCGTGTACGACGTCCGCCCGACCTCGCCTGAGCAACTGGCCTGGAGCGTGATGGAGGCCGTCGGCTATGTCGCGGCCGTCCGCCGCAACGCCGAACACGACCTTGACGGCGTCGACCCGCGCATGAAGGCGATCCTCGCCCTCGACGCCAAGCGCAAGGCGCTTCGCGAGGCTGAGTTGGAATCGATCGTCCGATCGCGACTGACTCCCAACGTCGCGACGTTCGTCCAGCAGTTCGGCGGCGTCGCCGGCCAGCCCCAGGCGGCCGCCGAGGCGACCTCGACGGTCGACCAGGCCCTCTTCGTCACCAACGGCGAGCCGGTCAACGGCTGGCTCAACCCCGCCCACGGCTGGTTGGTCGGCCGTTGCGCCGCGATGACCGACCCGTCGGCCGTCGCCGAGGAGCTTTATCTGAGCATCCTCTCTCGCCGTCCGATCGCCGAGGAGCGAGCCGAAGTCGCCGCCTACCTCGCCCCCCGCAACGATCCGAAAGAGCGTCCCGCCGCCGTCCGCGA
>CALCIC010000575.1 GCA_937907405.1 uncultured Isosphaeraceae bacterium
GGGGGGGGGCGCGCTGGTGTATCGAGGGATCACCGGCCACTGCGAGGCGTACCACGCGCTGGGCGTCGACACGACGCGGCCCGCGGATCGGTCGTCCATCGCCACCTGAGCAAGCGATCCGAGCCCGTCGTCGCGCTCGCCCGCGACGTTCCGGAGGCGGTTGCGCAATCTCCATGAACAGCGGCCGAATTTCTTGGTTCCGGCGCGACGGACGATTTACCATATGGCGTCGCCGCGAATCGGCCGCGGTTTTCCGGATCGCTCCTCGGTCGGGGAGCGGGGACGCCGCCGCGCCGTTCGAGGGACGTTCCTTTCCATTCTGGAGACCTCTCAGATGCTGAATCGACGCGGGATGTTGCGGACGCTCGCCACCCTGGGCGTGGCGATGGTGGTCGTGATGGGCTCGGTCTTCGCCGACGAGTTGCTGGGCGTGATCACGAAGGTCGACGCCGACGCCAAGAAGATCACCGTCCTTGAGAAGGGGACCAAGAACGAGGTCGTCGTCGAAGTGAACGGCGACACCGAATACGTCACCAAGAAGGGCTCGAACAAGCTCGATCTCGAGAAGCTCGAGAAGCAGGTCGCCAAGGCCCAGGAGAAGGGCCGCAAGGGCGTCCCGGCCAAGATCACCCACGAGAAGAACGTCGCCTCCAAGATCGAGGGCGTCGCCGCCAAGAAGAAGGCCGAGGTCAACTGACGATCCGCGCGCGTCCCGCCGCCGGCGCCTTGCAGGGCTGTCCGGCGGATCGCGGCGAGCGTCCGTCGCGGCCGCGCGGGGGGGCCTTGCTTCGGACGTCGGGACTCGCTACGGTTTCTTGCGAGGGGGTCGTCGCGCCCCGGGGAGACGTCTCTCAAATGCCGGCCAACCTACCCCCGCAGTACCTGAAAGCCGAGCTCGAATTCCGGGCGCTCGCCAATCCCGGCGATCGCCTGGAAAAGCTTCGAGAACTGTACCGGCTGCTGCCGAAGCATAAGGGGACGGAGAAGCTTCAGTCCGATCTGAAGCAGAAGATGAGCCGGCTCAGGGACGAGATCGAGGGGGCCGGGCCGGGGGCCAGGAAGCAAGGGCCGAGCCATCGGCTGCCCCACGAGGGGGCGGGGCGGGTCGTCCTGGTGGGGCCCCCCAACGCGGGCAAGAGCGCCGTCCTGGCCGGACTGACCAACGCCAGGCCGGAAATCGCCGCGTACCCGTTCACCACCCGGGGGCCGCAGCCCGGGATACTCGATTGGAAGGGGGTCGCGGTGCAACTCGTCGACCTGCCGGCGATCTCGCCCGACTTCATGGAACCCTGGGTGCCGGGCATGGTCCGCTCGGCCGACGCCGCGATCCTCGCTGCCGACCTGGCCGACGACGACGTGGCCGAGGGGCTCGAATCGACCCTCGACCGCCTGGCCGCCGAGCATGTCGAGCTGGTGGGCGAGCTGCCGTTCGACGACGACGACGAGTCGACCCGGCACCTGAAGACCGTCCTCGCCGCCGTCAAGGTCGACGCGCCGGGGGCCCTCGACCGGCTGGAGATCGTCCGCGAGTGGTTCGGGACGCGGTTTCCCGTGTTCCCGGTTTCCACGACGGCGGGGCAGGGACTGGAATCCCTCGCCGAAGCCGCATACCATTCGTTAGGACTTCTTCGCATTTACACGAAGGTTCCCGGAAGACCGGCGGATCGGACGAAGCCGTTCACGGTTCCCATCGGCAGCACCGTGCTCGATCTGGCTCGTGAGGTGCATCGCGATTTCGAGTCTTCGCTCAAGTTCGCCCGGATCTGGGGGACGGCCGTGTTCGAAGGCCAAAGCGTGAAGCGCGACCACGAGCTGCACGACGGCGACATCGTGGAGCTGCACGCGCCATGACGACCCAATCCCATTCCAAGACGGCCTTCGTCGCCGCGTGTTCGGATCGCTCTCAGGCCCGTCCCGTTCGGGACGACGGCCCCAACGAATTCCGGGCCGAGACCGGCCCAGCGGGAAACACGATGAAGGCAACGGCTCTGATCGTGGAGGACCATCCGGAGCAGGCGGGGCTCGTCTCCCGGATTCTCCGACTGCGCGAGTTCTCGTCGATGATCGCCGGCGACGGCGAGACCGGGCTGAGGCTGGCCCAGGAACACATGCCCGACGTGGTGCTTCTCGACCTGATGCTCCCCGACATCAACGGGTTCGACGTCTGCCGGCGGCTGCGGACCGATCAGGCGACGATGCTCGTCCCCGTCGTCATGCTCACCGCGCTCGACGACCATCACCACCAGATGCACGGCTTCCGCGTCGGCGCCAACGCCTACGTCACCAAGCCCTACGGCGTCGACGACCTGTTCGAGGCCATCGAAACCGCCCGCGCCTGGCGCGAAAGCATGCTCCGACGCAGCCTCCACGGCGAGGTCCACGTCGAGCTCAACAGCGAGATCACCCTGCTCAAGGACCTTAACGACTTCTTGATGAACGTCTGCCAGACGACCCCCCTGTCCAACGACCAGGTCATGCAGCTCCGCCAGGCCGTCATGGAAATGGCCCAGAACGCCATCGAGTGGGGCAACCACCACCAGTCGGACCGCCTGGTGAACATCACCTACCGCGTTCATGAGGACCGGCTCGAAATCGTGATCCGCGACCAGGGCTCGGGGTTCGACCGCGGCGACCTGCCCCACGCGGCGGTCGCCGAGGACCCGTTCTCCCACCTCGACGTCCGCGACAAGCTCGGCCTCCGGGCCGGCGGGTTCGGCCTCCTGATCTGCCAGGGGATGGTCGACGAGATGACTTACAACGAGGCGGGCAACGAGGTCACCCTGGTGAAGCGTTTTTCCGTGTCTCAGACGTCCTGAAATCGGCCCCGGCGCCCCCCCCTCGAACCGGAAGCCGAGTGGAGTACCCCGTTGGCGCCCACAATCGATCACGATCGCAACCACCAGGCGGCCGACGCGCGCCCGGCCGCCGAGCCCTTGCGCGCCCCTCGAAAACCGGTGGTGCTCGTCGTCGACGACGAGGCCGAGGTCCTCAAGTCGATCCACGCCCTGCTCCGCCTCGACTACGAGGTCGTCACCCGACAGAGCGGCGCCGAGGCCCTCGCGTTTTTGGAGGCGGAACCCGACGTGGCGGCCATCCTCTCCGACCAGCGGATGCCGGCCATGTCCGGCGTCGAGGTCCTCCGACGCGCCTCGGCCGTCCGCCCCGAGACCACCCGGCTCCTGTTCACCGCCTTCGCCGACCTCGACGCCGTCGTCGCCGCGATCAACAAGGGGCACGTCTTCCGCTACCTCGGCAAACCCTGGGACCCCGAGGAGTTGCAACTGGCGATCCGCCAGGCCGTCGAGCGCCGCAACCTGATCGTCGAGAAGCACCGGCTCATGGCCGACCTTCAGGCCGCCAACGCCCGGCTGACCGAGACCGACCGCCTCAAGACCGCGTTCCTTCAGGTCGCCAGCCACGAGTTGAACACGCCGGTCACCGTCATCCTCGGCCTGGCCGACATCTGGAGGCGGACCCAAGGGCCGACCGCCTCCCCCGACGAGCACGCCTGGATCGAGCGGATCAACGCCGCCGCCGGCCGCCTCGCCCGGATCGTCGGCCGGATGTTCAAGCTCGTCGAGAACGACGACTTCGCCCACGCCTTGAACATCGAGGCCGTCCACCTCGAACCCCTGATCCAGAACGCCCTCGACACCCTGACCCCCTATCTGGACGCGCGCGGCCAGGACGTCGCGATCGAGGTCGAGGACGACCTGGGGCCGATCGCCGGCGATCCCGCCAAACTCCACGACGTGCTCATCAATCTGGTCGCCAACGCCATCAAGTTCACGCCCGACCGCAAGACGATCCGGATCACGGCCCAAAGCGCCCCCGACGGCGTCCGGGTCGCGGTTCGGGACCAGGGCGCCGGCGTCCCCCCCGACGAGCAGCGCCACCTGTTCGAGCCGTTCTTCACCGGGTTCGACACCCTCCACCACTCGTCGGGCGACTACCAGTTCGGCAAGCGCGGGATCGGCCTGGGCCTCTGCGTCGTCAAGACCTTCGTCGCGCTCCACGGCGGCCGGGTCGAAGTCGCCTCCACCCCCGGCCAGGGCTCGACCTTCGCCTTCGTCCTCCCCCGCCGCCAGACCTCCCGCTCTTGATCCGCACCCGAGGTTCGCCGCGCCGAGAAAGGAGGTCGGGCTCGTATCGGGGGCCGTCGGGCCTGCACCGGACGCCCCACATGAGCCGACATATGTTGATGCATATACAACTAAGACCTAATAGGGCGCGGTCGGCTGCTTCGGGGTCTTCATCGCCGCATCGACGCGCTTCAATTCGTCGGCCAGGACGGAGGTTTGGGGAGCGGCGGGGACGCGGGTGGAGGCCAGGTTGAGGGCGTCGGCGAGGCGGTTTCGGTAGCGTCTCAGCCGAACGGGGGATGTGTCGGCGACGGCGGCGAACCGCTGGGTCAGGTGGGAGGGGAAGACCGAGCCCGGCGGCCAGGGGCGGAGGACCTGGTCGGACCAGAAATCGAGGGCCGCGTCGAAGTCGTCGGCCCGGGCGAGTTCGGCGAGCCGGCTCATGGCCGTGGTCTCGACGGCCCGCCAGACGCGCGGAGAGCGATCGAGGGGGGGGATTCGGAGCAGCCGCTGGAGCAGCGGCCATGAGTCCCCGGCCGTCGTCGACTGGTCGATCGTCAGCTCGTCGAGGATCGCCCGGCGTCGCGGATCGAGCCGGTTTCGGTCGACCGAGTCGAGGAGCTTGCGGAGGTCCAGGCCGTCCGGCGGCGCGAGGCTCGCCGGCGCGTCCGACGTCGGCCGCTCCTCGTGCGACGGGCCGCGAAGCGAGAGCAGGACGACGTCGAGGCACCTGGCGACCGTGTCGGCCGCGTCGGCGTCGGTCGCCCGGCGCGGCCCGGGCTCGATCATCGTCGTCGGCGGGGTCGCCTGGCCGCCGTCGATCTCGTCCCACGCCTCGGGGTCCATCCGCACCGGCCCGTACAGCGACGACGTGGGGCGCACGCGGTAGAGGGGGTCGCCGAGGTAGACGAGCCGCCAGGGGAGGCCGAATCGCTCGTACGGGCCGGACCGAAGCGCCGCGCCGAGGGGGACCTGGGCGACGATCAACTGCGAGAGCAGCCGAGGAGTCCGAAACGCCGAGAGATAGGGCTCGAACATCGAGCCGAAGTAGATGTACGCGCCGTGGTCGAGGAACCGCCCGGCGATGGTCGAGGGGTCGTCGGGGAAGGCCGCCGAGAAGCTGTGGATCATTGAGACGATCGACGGCCCGCCGAACGGCACGTCGGACGGCCGGCCGGGGCCTCGGCGGATCGCGAACTCCCTGGGAGCGCCGGACGAGTTCATGATCAGCAGGTTGAAGCGGTCGACCGGCCGAAACAGACGATGCCAGCTCGCCAGGTCGGCCCCGTCGCCGGAGCGCGCGACGACCGCGCCGGACTCGGGCCGGATCACGCCGAGGGTGGTCGCCGCGGCGGTCGTCGCGTAGTCGTCCCACTTCGGGCCGCCGTCGTAGGTGTCCCAGAAGAGGGCGGTTTCCGGCTGCAAGAAGAGGGCGGCCATCGCCCGGTAGACGCTGGCCGGGGGATCGCCCAGGATGCGCCCGGTGAAGGCCCACCGCAGCCGGGCCTGCTCCACGTCGTACGAATCGGGGGGGAGGACGCGGCCGATCAGGTCGTCGAGGGCGGCTTCGCCGTGGAGGATCCCCTTTCCGGAGTCGGCCTGGTAGCGATAGGGCCAGTCGCCGGCCAGGGTGAGGAAGTCGAGGTCGTCGCCGAGATTGGCGTGGGACGCCGCCAGGGGGGCGATCCGCGCCTCGACCCGGCGCGCGAACACGACGGCCTCGGCCTCGGTGGGGGCGTCGTTGAAGCCGAGGGTCTCGGGGCCGATTCGGGCCTTCCGCAGCCCCCCCGCGACGGTCATCGGCTCAAGCCGCAAGAGGGGCTGAAACCGACCCGCCGCCAGCGCCACGGCGGCGGCCAGCGAGGGGCTGTCGGGGTGGCTCAGCACCGCGGCCGGCGGCGTCGCCCCCGCCTGCCTCGGAAACGCCGAGGCGGGAGGCAACTGGACGGTCTTCGGGGTCTCGTGAACCCAGCCCCGGCTGACGGCCGCGAGGGCGTCTTGCCAGCGGTCGTGGGAGGCGTTCCCCGTCGTTTCGATCGCGGCCGGCGACGCCGCCGCGCAGCGGACGATCCGAGCGGGGCGGAACGCCCGGAGGAACGGCAAGGTCCACTGGGGGGCGTCGATCAGGATCGGATAGAAATGCCGCTCGTCCCAGCCGGCGATCGCCGCGAGGAAGGTCGGGACGTCGGGGACGAGGCAGACCTGGTCGATCACCAGCCGCTCAGGACCTTGAAACCGCCGCCAATGGGCCGAGGGCTCGCGAAGATAAGCGAGCCGGGGGTCGTCGACGTCCTGGACGGGGGCGTCGGACTGGATGACGTCGGGGTCGAGCCGGGGGGCGAGGGTCGGGCCCCTGGCGGCGTCCCCGGCGACCGAGTGTGACGGCCGGCTGTCGCACGAGCAGGCCGTCAGCAGACAGAAGAGGGCCAGGGCCAGGGCGCGACCGTCGGCCGCCGAGTTCGTTGCCATCGCGGTTGGTCTCGACGTCCAGGGAGGCTCGTTCGATCAAGGCGGGGGGATCGGCCCGGCCGTCGACGCCCAGGCGATGCGCCTCTCGGGTGGAGCCCGCCTGCTCCAACCGTTATACTTGGGAAGTCGAGGGCGCTGATACCCCTCCTTTTTCGGACGGTCGTGCCGACGGCACGCCAGGCCGGCCGCGTCGATTCCTTCCGGGAACCGGCCGCCGGCTTCGTCTCCACGACACAACGACTTGACCAGACGCGACTTGCGAAGGGGGCGCCATGAAACGGGGCGGTATTCTCAACCCGGCCATTTGTTCGTTGCTGGCCGAACTCGGGCACACCGACGAGTTGCTGATCGTCGACGCCGCCTACCCGCTGCCCAGCGACGGCCACGTCATCGACCTGACTCTCACCCCCGGCATCCCCCGGCTCCTGGACGTCGTCCGGGCCGTCGCCGAGGAACTCGTCATCGAGGCCATCGCCGTACCCGTGGAGATCAAGGAATACAGCCCGAGGCTGTACCAGGAGATCCTCAAGATCCTCGGCGAGATCGAGGTCGACGAGATCCCGTTCCACGAATTCAAGGAGCAGTCGCTCGACGTCAAGGGGATCATCCGCACCGCCGAGTTCAGCCCCTACGCCAACGTCCGCATCCTCGCCGGCAGCGCGTTTTGAGCGGGAGGATGGTCGGCGATTGAATCGAATAAGTGATGATTCGACGATCCCTTCTCCCCCCGGGAGAAGGTGCCCCGAAGGGGCGGATGAGGGTCGTCGGATTCACCACGGACGTCAGCCGACGAGGCGTCCTCTTTCCAAACATGCACATCGAAGCGCCAAGGCCCTTACACGGCCGTCTGAGCAGGCGTGACCGACGAATGACGTGGCCAGCGACCTTGGTCGGATGCGGCGTCCGGTCAGGCCTTCTCCGGGAGATGCGGATGTGGAGTTTGCAAATCATTGAGCCGGATGTCGCCGAAATCGTCGGCTATCGAGATGCGCAACTTCCATCCGCCACCAGGTGCTGAGATCACAATCTCGCTGGTCTCGGGCACCTCCCAATGAGCGGCGCCCACATAGATGCTTTCGATCCACAACTCGCGTTCGAGGCATGATGGATCGTCGGTCTCCCAGCGCACGAGCGATACGGGGCTTAGAGTGAGGCGGGAGTTCGTCGTATAAAGTTCTGAAGCTTCGAGGCCCTTGGTCAAGCCCAACTCCCAACAGTCACGCTCGACCGGGATCGAGAGCTTTTTGCCACGACGAATGACCGCCTTTGGCTTGAATCGTCCGTCGTGCAGATAACTGGAGAGGAATTGGATGTCGTGGACGAAATTTGCTCTGTTGCGCACTCGGAAGCGAAGCGGGCTCACTTTATCGCGGCGAAATAAGGCCGAATAATCGGGCAACATCGAACTCACACCTCATCGAGAGACTCACAGTTCGTC
>CALCIC010000576.1 GCA_937907405.1 uncultured Isosphaeraceae bacterium
AGCCACGAGAGGAAAGACGCAATCCGCTCGGGCGGGACGCCCGAGCCACCAAACCCCAACCACGAGGAAGAGAAGGGGGACGCCCCCCCTCGCCGCCTGACTGAATCGCAACCGCCGCGCCGAAGCCGCAAACTCGGCGGCATGACCGGCGGGTAAGTCGGCGCGGGGGTGGTTCGTATCATCCTGGCGGGTCGACGGCGACTTTGCGGAATGCGGCTTCTCCGACCGTGTCGATCTGGAATAGAATAAGTCGCTTACATCGTGTTTCGGTCTCTTTCGGGCAAGGCGGCCCGACTTACGACGAGGGTGATCGACCATGGACGCTCGGCGCGAACTTCTGCTCGGGCTGCTCGCGTTTCAAACCGGCGCCATCGACGCCGATCAACTCGCCGAGGTCTGCGCGGGGCTTGACGAAGGCCGAGGGGGCGGCGGCGTCGGCGACCGGCTCGTGGACCTCGGGCTGTTGACGATCGAGCGGCGGAACGAGCTTGAGCGGCAGGTCGACGATCTGGTCGAGGCGCGCGACGGAGACGTTCAGGCGACGATCGCCGCGACCGTCGACGGCCGATCGCTCGACGCCCTCCGGGGCGTCATGCCCACCGAGGGGAGGCCCGACGACGACCCCGACGCCACCGCCGCCCACCTGCCGCCGGCCGGGCACGTCCTGATCTCGTCGATCCTCAGGGGCGAAGGGACGGGCCACGACGACTCCCGCGACCGCTACTCGCTCACCCATCTGCACGCCAGGGGGGGGATGGGACAGGTCTGGAAGGCCCACGACGGATCGCTCGGCCGCGAGATCGCGCTCAAGGAGCTGCGGCCCGAGCAGGCCGACAACGAGATCGTCTGGTCGCGGTTCCTGTACGAGGCCAAGGTCACCGCGCAGCTCGAACACCCCGGCATCATCCCGGTCTACGAGATGGGGGGCGGCGACGCGCCCTACTACACGATGCGGTTCGTCAAGGGCCGGACCCTCGGCGAGGCCGTCCGCAAATACCACAAGGAACGGGCCGCCGGGGCCGACGACCACCTGGGACTGGTCAACCTGCTGACGTCGTTCACGGCCGTCTGCAACGCCGTGGCCTACGCCCATTCCAAGGGGATCATCCACCGCGACCTCAAGGGCCAAAACATCGTCCTGGGCGACTTCGGCGAGGTCATCGTCCTCGACTGGGGACTCGCCAAGCGGATTGACCAGCCCGACAAGCCCCGAACCAAGGACGAGCCCCTCGAACCGGGACGGGCCGACGCGATCGACGCAGTCAGCCCGACGATCATCGACGAAGAGGAAAAAGGGGTCAGGAGCCATTTTTCAGGAGATCGGAAGAGCACACGTCTGAACTCCAGTCACCTTGTAATCTCGTA
>CALCIC010000577.1 GCA_937907405.1 uncultured Isosphaeraceae bacterium
GCGGGTCCGAGGATCGCGAAACGATCGGCGGCTGGCTCTGGGCGGCCTGGCTGCTGGTGGCCTGCCTGGCGCTTGCGTTCTGGCGCACCGGCCCCCGGCAGTCGCTCGAACTGTTCGCGCTGGTCCCGCTCAATCTGCTGGCGGCGTCGACCGTCGGTCTGCTGGTCAACCGCCGGCTCTCGGTGCGGTCGTTGGTGATCCTGGCGCCGATGGTCGGCCTGGCGATCGCCTGGTGGACCGGCGAGGAACTGCGGGGCGCCTTCGATGATCTGCTCGGCGGCCGCGCGGATTTCGCGACGATCCTGAGGTTGAGCGTGGCGGTCGTCGTCTTCGCGGCCTCGGTCTTGCTCGTCCGGACCCTGGTGCGATGGGCCCGCGACCGCGACGACCGCCAGCGCCGGTTGTTGGCCGCGTTCTTGCTCGGCACGCTGGCCGTGGCCGTCGGGGCGGGGGTGCGCGAGGCGGTCTTTCGCCACAGCGAGACCAACGACCTGCTGATGCTGCGGACGATGATCCTGCGGCGGAACCGCGAGCAGCCGTTCCACGTCGTCGCCGTCGTCAGCCCGCACTCGGTTCTGAGCATGCCGACCGACGAGGCCGCCGCGGCGTCGCTGCTCGACGCTCCTTATCCGGGCGGCCGGCTCCGGTTCATCCTCCGTACCGCGCTGCCGAACCTCCCCCAGCTTGATCTCACCGACATCGACGAGTTGCTCTCGCTGCCGGACGAACCGCGGTTGGTGATCCTCTACGGCGCGGGGCAGCGGTTGTCGTACTCGGTCCAGGCCCGACTCGGCCTTGAGGCGATCCATCCCGGTCGCGACGGCATCCTCGACGCCTATGCCACGGCCTCGACTCGCGCCGATCACCGCTGAGGCGCGATCCGGCCCGCACCAGCGATCCGTCACGGCGCGACCGACTCCGCCGCACGAGAATCGCCCCGAGGCGCGACGGACGTCTCGGGGCGGCTTCGGTCGTCTCGAACGAGGATGACGCTTCGGTTACTTGGGCTCCTCGAACGTCGAGGCGGGAAGGTCCTTCTCGATCTTGAAATCCACGGAGGACTGCTCGGCGAACGGCTCGCCGTCGCGTTTGCTGACGACCTTGCCGGGCCGCTTGACGCCGCCGTAGTCCTTGTAATCGGTGAACAGGGTTTCCTGCTCGAAGTCCTCCCCCCTCCAGCCGGAGACCTGAGCCACGAGCTTGACGGGCAGGCCGCTCTCCTTGTCGAAGAACAGGCGGAAGTCCTTGCCGTCGGGGCCCACGACCTTCAATACGGCCGCCGGCTTGTCGTCGACCTTCTGCTCGCCGTCGACGGTCGCCTTGTAGCCCTCGCCCTTGAGACGGCCGGGCAAGGCCGGCGTGGTCATCAGGTAGAGCGTCCGCTTCTCGCGGGCGATCGCGTCGGCGTCGAGGACTTGCACATTGTCGTTGATGTTCCTCCAGGCTTTGTCGCCGTTGAGGACCGTCGTGCCCTTGACGGAGTTGCCGTTGAATTCACCCTCGAAATCCAGGTGCATGCGGTCGTCCCCCTGGAACGTCACGCGGGTCTTGAACGGATTGTCGGCGCCGTTGATGATCAGCTTGCCGTCGGAGCTCCAGGTGGCGGCCTGAACCTGCGACAGCTTCTCCTCGCCTCCCAGCGCCTTGACGGCCTTGTCGATGATTTCGACGGCCTTCGGGTCCGCGTGGTCCGCCCTCGACGGCCCGGCCAGGCCGACCAGCAACACGGCGAAAGCCGCCGGCGCCGCGATCCAAGATCGTCCGAATCTCATGTGTGATCCTTGCGCTAATGTCCAGATGACGAAACCCCCGAAGCGAGCATATCAGGTCGGCCGCCCGGGAAAAGAGGGACTCGCGCCCGCGGATTCCCGATGGGGGGGCGCGGATCGTTCGTGTTTCGCTCAGCTCCTCTTTTTCTTGAGGACGAACATCAACTGCTTGTCTTTCGTCTTGAACGTGACGGGCGGCTCGCCCCCGGCGATGGCGTAGATGAGACGGAGCTCGCCGTCCTTCCTCTCGATCAGGCCGTGGGCGACCTCGTCCTCCTTATCGGCGA
>CALCIC010000578.1 GCA_937907405.1 uncultured Isosphaeraceae bacterium
CACGCAGATCTGCCAGTCGCCGGTTCGAGAATCGGAGGAACGGACCCAGATCGCCCCGCTTCCCATGTACCTGATCATGGTGCGCGGCGGAATGACCGGGATGATGCTCCGGGTCGGCGATCGACCGACCAGCCTCGGCCGCTCGGGGGAGAATACGCACCAGTTTCACGACGCCACGGTCTCGCGACGGCACGCCGTGCTAACCTACGACTCGGAAGGCGTCGCCTGGATCACCGATGTGGGGAGCAGCAACGGCACCTTCGTCGATGGAAGGAGGCTCCAACCCAACCAGCCCTCGCGGATCGAAGACGGCAGCCGCATCCAACTCGGCGCGGCGCTCGTGTTGAAGTACGTCAGCCTCGACCCTTGCGACGAACGGTTTCAGCGCGAGATGTTCGAACGCGCCGTCCGCGACAATCTGACCGGGCTTTACAATCGCGCGTATTTCCTTGAGCACGTCGGACCGCTCTGCGATCGCAACACCCAGCAAGACCTGGGCCTGGCGATCTTGATGGTCGACATCGACCGGTTCAAGCTGATCAACGACGAGTACGGCCACGACGCCGGCGACACCGTGCTCCGCGAGGTCGCCCGGGTGCTCCGCGAATCGACCCGTCTGGAGGACCTGGTCGCCCGGTACGGCGGCGAGGAGTTCGTCTTCGCGCTGCCGGTCGCCAGCCTCGACCAGGCCGTCGAGCGCGCCAACCGAATCCGAATCCACCTGGCGCAACGCACGATCCAGGCCGGCGATCGTCCGCTTCGGGTGACGGTGAGCATCGGTCTGTCCTGCAATCTGAGCGGTTGGCCGCGGACCGTCTCGGGGCTGATCTCCGCGGCCGACGAGGCGCTTTACGAAGCCAAGCTGAACGGCCGCAACCGCGTCGTCCCCGCCTTCAAGCCCCCCCTCGAAATCCTCCGCCGGACGGAATCGGCCGACGCCCTCGCCATCGCGATCTAAGCAAGTACGTCCACAGAAGAGACCCCGCGGTTCCTCCCCCTTCGGGACGGTTCGACTCGACGGATTCGAACCGCCGGGCGAACCTCCTGAGTCAGGCGGTTCTCGCCTCTTGCGCCTCGGCAGGATATCATCGGATCGACGCGCGCCCCCCGGGCGCTTACCCCCGAGAGTATCTCGCTGACCGAGGTGATCGAAGTGTCTACAAAGCCTGAAGTTTCGACGCCGAACTCGGCCCCGGCGCGCGAGCCGCTCGCCCTGGGAGTTTGTAGCTGGAGTCTGCAAGTCAAGAACGTGCCGGAGCTTGAAGGCTTCCTCGACGAATTGGGCGTCGACGTCGTGCAGATCGCCTGCGGCGACCCCCACCACGCGAGTTGGGACGAAGGCGACGACATGCCCCGCGCGGCCCGAGCGGCCGGATTCCTCATGACCGGCGCGATGCTGGGCTTTCCGGGAGAGGATTACACCACCCCCCAGACGATCCAGAAGACCGGCGGTTTCGGCGACCCCTCGCTCCGAGCCGAGCGCCTCGAACGCCTCGAATGGGGGATCGATCGAACGGTCGCGCTCGGATTGAGCGACCTCACGTTGCACGCCGGTTTTCTGCCCCCGGTCGGCTCGCCCGAGCGGTCGAGTCTGCTCGACACCCTTGCGCGGGCCGGCGACCTGGCCGGTCGTCGGGGGGTCACGCTCGCCTTTGAGACCGGGCAGGAAACGGCCGAGCTTCTGCGGCGGACGCTCGACGACCTGAAATCCCCCCACCTCAAGGTCAATTTCGACCCGGCGAACATGCTGCTCTACGATATGGGAGATCCGATCGAGGCCCTCAGGCTGCTGGGCCCGGACATCCGCTCGGTCCATGTCAAGGACGCGCGAAGGCCCAAGGTCGCCGGAACCTGGGGCGAGGAAGTCCCGCTGGGGGAGGGGGAAGTCGACATCAAGCGATTCGTTCAAACGCTGAAATCGATCGGGTATACCGGCTCGCTCGTCGTCGAGCGCGAAGTCGGAGATCAGCGGGGCAGGTTGCGCGACGTGGCTCGCGGCCTGGAATTCCTCCGGGCCTGCCTGGCGGAATGATGTAACGATCAACCATCGAAAAAC
>CALCIC010000579.1 GCA_937907405.1 uncultured Isosphaeraceae bacterium
CCGCGCACATGGCGTCAGCCGACGTCTTCGTCTTCCCGTCGCTGTTCGAGGGCTCGGCCGTCGTGACCTACGAGGCGCTCGCCTGCGGGCTGCCGAGCATCGTCACCGCCGAGGCCGGCTCGGTGGTCCGCCACGGCGTCGAAGGCTTCCACGTGCCGGCCCGCGACGTGGACGCCCTGGCCGCCGAGATGAAGCGGCTGGGCGAAGACCCGCGGCTCCGGGCGCGACTCGCCGCCGCCGCGCGGAGCCGGGCGCTCGACTTCGACTGGCCCCGGTACCACGTCGCGGTCGCCGACGCCGTCGCCGACCTGGGGCGGCTCGACGGCCGATCGCGTCCGTGACCCGACCCGGTCCGCCCCCACTCCGACTTTGCACCACGGTTGGTACAAGGATCACCCGACGTCATGGACGACCAACAGTACGTATACGCGACGGCCGCGGTCATCGGCCTTTACTTCTGCTGGCAGGTGGCGAGGAAGCGGTTCGACCCGTTCGACCCGGTCTGGCTGTTCTTCGTCGGCTATGTTCAAGTCTACATTATTCAGGCGCTCTCGTACCGCGAGTGGGCGGTCTCGGTGCGCGGGGCCGAGCTGGTGACCGCCGCCAATCAGCGGGCGCTCTGGGCGATCGTCTGGTTTTTGGCCGTCTACAGCCTGGGCGCGGGCCGGATCGTCGCGCGACGGCTGCCGACGCCGCCCCGGAAGTGGTCGAACACCGCGGTAAGCCTGCTCAGCCCGGTGCTGATCGTCTGGGGGTTGTTCTGCGCGGGGGTCTTCGGCGGCGGGGCGGCCAACGGCGAGTTTCAGTCGGCGGAAGAGACCTTGCTCCGGTCGTTCCCCTACGTGTTGATGGTCGGCTCGGTCATGCTGATCGTCTCCGGTCGTCGAATCGCGGCGCCGCAGCCGGCCTTCCTGGCCGCCGGCCTGTTCTTCGCATTCACGTACATGGCCATGTGGATCTTCAACGGCAAGCGGTCGCCCGCCCTGATCGGCGTGCTGGCGACGGTCTGCGCGTATTACTCGTCGCACATGAAGCGGCCCTCGTGGGGGACGCTCTCCGTCACGGCGTTCGTGGGGATGCTCGTCGTCGCGGTGGCGATCGGCTGGCGGAACGACCGTTCGCACGACCGCTCGGCGTCGGGATTCGTCCAGTTCCTCGGCGATTTCGAGGTCTCGAAGATCCTCGAAAGCCTGGACATCACCGACGAGGACGCGACGTTCGAGTTCGTGTCGTACGAGACCAAGGAGTACGGCGGCTACCTGCTGATGCTCGACACCGTGCCGATGAAGTCCGACTACGACGGCGGCGCCAACTACCTGCGGATGTTCTCCACGTTCATCCCCCGGATTCTCTGGCCCACCAAGCCGCTGTACGGCCGCAAGCAGTGGGTCGACGCCTGGATCGCCGGCTCGGAACTCGAACGCGACGAGGACTTCACCAGCCCCGCGATCGGAATCCTGGGGGCGACCCAGCTTAACGGCGGCGCGCCCGCCACGGTCCTTGTGCTGGCGATTCTGGCGCTCTTGCTGCGGTCGTCTTACGAGTATTTTCGGCTCCACGCCGATTCGAGCTGGGTCCAGTTCTGCTGGTCGATCACGTTTTTCAACGCATGGTTCATGATCGTCGGCGACGACCCCATGACCTGGTTCTACTTCAACTGGAGCTTCGCGTCGCTGCCGGCCATCGTCATCCTCTGGTTCGCCAACAAGGGTCCGGACCCCGGCTGGGGCCCTTCGGCCGCAACCGCGGCGGCGGCCGGTTGAGCCGCTCGCCGACGCGACGCCCGCCGCTCGGCCGATCGATGGAACGTCGGCCCAGCCCACCGCCAACGATCACGGAAGGAGTCTGATCGAACATGAGCACGGCGCCCCTGACATCGAATGAGAAGATCGACGTCTGCCGCGGCCTCTTCGCCTTCCTGGTGGTGATCGCCCACGGCGTCGACGTCGCCTGGACGATCCACCCCCATGCGCCGCTGGCCATGTCGCACCGGGTTCACGATCTCTGGCTCTACGTCGTCGCGGCCGGGACCTACTGGGTGATCGGCTTCTTCGTCATCAGCGGCTATTGCATCCAGCTCTCCGTCGAGCGGCAGATCCGCGACGGCCGATTCCCGATCAAGACCTACCTCGCCGCGCGGCTGACCCGCATCCTGCCGCTCTATTACGTCGCGCTGGGGTCGGCGGTGGTGTTCGAATGCCTGATGGCGCCGGCGAGGCCCGACTGCTGGCCCCACGGACTGGAGCTCAACACGTTGGCGGCCCAGTTGTTCGTGGTCCAGAACCTGTATCAGACGTTCGGGTCGTTCGCCCCCTCGTGGAGCATCACCAACGAGATGTTCTACTATCTGTTCTACGGCGCCGTCGTCGTCGTCGCCCTCAAGCGAGGGGTCCGGCCCACGACGCTCGGCATGGTCGTCTGTCTCGTCGCCGCGGCGGCCTTCGAGAGCGTCTACTTCACGTACTTCCGCTCCAACGCGTTCATCCGAAGCCCCGGCCTTCTGTTCGGCCTGGGGGTCATCTGGTTCCAGGGGGCGATGGTCGCCGAATACCGCGGCCGACTCCGCTCCAACGCGTCCGCCCGGTTCGCCTCGCGGCTCTGGCCCGCGGTCCTGCTCACGGCCGTGGCGCTCTGGTATCTTCACGCGATTCACATCCAGGTCCTCTACCTGATCCTCGGCGCGGCGTTCAGCTTGATGCTGATGCGGTTCGCGATCGCCGACGCTCCGGGGGCCGTCGCGCCCGATCGAGGCGCGGTCGGCGCGTTGATCCGCGCCTCGGGTCTGGCGAGCTACCCGACGTACCTGTTTCACGGCCCGTTCGTGATGTGGCTGGGGTCGATGATGATTCGCCTGAACCTGGTGCCCAACGATTGGCGGATCACCTGGTTGACGCTGAGCGCCGCGGGGATCGGCTCGGGCCTGATCCTCGGCTTCGTCGCCGAGCGCCCGATCATGGCCTGGCGAGTCGGGTTCTTGAAGCGGCTGAAGGCCGAATCCGCCCCCCGCGCGGTCGGCTCTCCGTCGCCGTCGTCGTCGCCGATTCTGGGGATTCAGCAGTGAACCGGCCGAAAGGAGTTCGCGCCTCGATGATCCACGCCGTCTGCTTCACCAACTTCGGCCCCTATCATCTGGCCCGCCTCCGCGCCCTCGCCGCGCTCCTGGCCGGGCGGGGGGATCGGCTGATCGCCTACGAGACCGCCGGCGACGAGCGGACCTACCCATGGGAGCGGCGGACCGACGCCGAAACCTTCGACCGGGTCGTCCTGTTCCCCGACCGGACGCTTGAGGAAGTCCCCGCCGGCGCCTGCGCCGAGGCGATGACCGAGGCCCTCGACCGCGACCGGCCCGACGCCCTGGGAGTGGTCGGCTACGCCCGGCCCGAGTCGATGGCCATGGCTCGATGGGCGAGGCGCAACCGCCGGCCGTCGGTGCTGATGTCCGAGAGCCAGTCGGTCGACCGCCCTCGCGTCTGGTACAAGGAAATGATCAAGATTCGACGAGTCAACCTGTTCGACGCGGCCTTCGTCGGCGGGCCTTCCCATCGCGACTACCTCGTCGATCTGGGCATGCCCGCCGACCGCGTCGCGCTCGGTTACAACGCCGTCGACAACCCGTTCTACGAGGCCCGAGCCGAAGCCTGGCGGAATCGTATCGACGGCCGCGACGGGCTCCCCGCCGCTCCGTATTTCCTGTCGGTCGCCCGGTTCGCGCCCGAGAAGAACCTGATCCGGTTGATCGAGGCGTTCGCCCGCTATCGCGCCGGGGCCGAGCCGACGACCGCGTGGGACCTCGTCCTTTGCGGCGGCGGGCCGACGGCCGACGATGTCGAGCGGGCCGTCGCGCGATCGGGCTTCGGTCATGCGATCCATCGGCCGGGCTTCCTCCAGGCCGACTCGCTCTCGCGATGGTACGCCTTCGCCGGCGGCTTTGTGCTGGCGAGCGCGTCGGAGCCCTGGGGACTGGTGGCCAACGAGGCCGCCGCCGCCGGCTTGCCGCTCTTGATCTCGTCGCGGTCCGGCTGCGCCGAGACGCTCGTCCCCGATCCCGAATGGACCACCGGCGCGCGGTTCGACCCGTTCGACGTGGGGAGGATCGCCGAGGCGCTCCGGGGGTTGGCCGATCGGCCCGAACCCGAACGACTGGAAATCGGCCGGCGCGCCCGCGAGGTCGCATCGGCGTGGGGGCCGGAGCGATTCGCGCAAGGGGCCGTCGAAGCCTCGGAGATCGCCCCGACGCCCCGCCTCGCTCTTGCGGAAAGGAAGCTGACACCATGACGATGACCACGACCACGACCACGGCGAAGCCGAGCCACCGTCCGCAACGGGCTTCGCGCTCGGGCTGGCTCCATCTCTGCAACGGCCTGGACCCGATCCGCGACGGCGGCATGGTGCCGAGCATCCTGGGCATGACCGGAGCGCTCAAAAGAGCGGGGGGGGACGTGCGGATCGTCACATCGTCCCCGTCGCGGATCGACGCCGGGCTTGTCGCTCAAGGGGCGGTGATCAACGGTCCCGAAACCGACCTGGCCGAGGCCGTCGGGTCGGCCGAGGTCGTTCATACTCACGGCCTCTGGCAGACCCACACCCGCAAGGGGGGCCGGCTCGCCCGCGAGGCCCGCACCCCCTACGTCATGGCCGTGCACGGCATGGCCGACCCCTGGGCGCTGCGGCACAAGCAGTGGAAGAAGCGGCTCTACCTGTCGCTCGTCGAATCGCGCAACCTCCGCCGAGCGTCATGCCTGCACGCCCTTTCCAGGCCCGAGATCGACCACCTGCGCGGCCTCGCCCCCTGGGCGCCGATCTGCTTCGTCCCCAACGGCGTCGACCTGGACGCGTTCGACAGCCTGCCGCCGCGATCGGCGATCGAGGCCGAGCGTCCCGAGTTGATCGGCAAGTTCGTCCTCCTGTTCTTCGGCCGGCTCCACGCCAAGAAGGGGGTCGACCTGCTGGCGGAGATGATGAGGTCGCTTTGCCCGAGCTTCCCGGATCTGCACGTCCTGATCGCCGGCAAGGACGACGGCGAATGGGCGCCGTTCGCCGACCGGGTGGCGGCCGCCGGCCTGACCGACCGCATGACCTACGTCGGCCACGTCG
>CALCIC010000580.1 GCA_937907405.1 uncultured Isosphaeraceae bacterium
GCCTCGGCGGGGACCAGCAGCGTGCGCTCGGTGGGATCTTCGGGGTCGTCTTTTCTGGGGTGGTCGCGCCAGATCCAGCGGAGCATCTCGGGCATGATCGCTCCGCCTTGCTTGTTGGAATGCGTGCCGATCCCCCAGGTGTAATTGACGTCGTACTTCTTCTCGGTCAGCGCCTCGACCATCTTGACGTTCTGCGCGTGCCAGTCCCACTTAGGGTCGTACGCGCCGCCTCGGCGGACGCCCCGATTGTCATTGAGACCGTCCTGAAGGAAGATCCGGATCGGCTTGGGCTCGCTCTCGCGGATCAGGTCGGGGTAGACGTGGCCCCCCATGATGTTGGTGAAGCTGCCGATGGTGCTGACGACCTTGCGGAACTGGTCGGGCCGATGCCAGGCCACCGTGAACGCGCAGATCGCCCCGGAGCTCGCCCCCGAGATCGCGCGGTCTTCCGGGTTGGATGAGACGTTGTACTGCTTGGCCACCACCGGCAGCAGTTCGTCGACGACGAGCTTCGAGTACTTGTCGTCCAGCGCGTTGTATTCCACCCGGCGGTTGGTGGTGCCGTCGCCCCACTGGGCGTCGGAGGCCTCCTTCTGATCGGGGCTGCGGCCGGGATTGACGAACACGCCGATCGTCACCGGCATCTCCCGACGGTGGATCAGGTTGTCGAACACGTAGGGAATCCGGTAATTCCCCTTGAGGCCGACGTATGCGTGGCCGTCGAAGAAGACCATGAGGCAGGCGGGCTTGGACGGGTCGTACTGAGCGGGGACGTAAATCCAGTAGTCGCGGGTCGTGTTCGGGTAGACCTTGCTGAGCAGGGCCGTGGGGCCGACGACCTTGCCCTGGGGGACTCCCGGATGCGGCTCGGAATCGGGGCCGAGGCGGTAGACGTCGTCGAGCGGACCGGCGAGCCCGATCGAGCCGCCCAACGTCAACGTCAACACCAGCGCGCAAGCCGTCGCCGTCTTCATCGCGTTGCTCCGGAGGAACGTGTTCCGTCGCCGACGATACTCCGCGCCGGCCGACGTCGCAAGGGGTCGGCCTCGACCGATTCCGCGGCGTCCGAGAGCGATCGCATCGTAGCAGCGCGGCTGGCCTGGCCAACGGCGGCCTCGGGGTCCCCAAAGCCCCTCGCGACGTCTCGAATCCCAAGACGGCCGAAGCCGTCCGTTACGGCGCATGAATGGTCGAGGAGAACGGTCGACGGCGGGCCGTCTTCGTCAGGCGATAAGCTCGGGGCGAGTCTTACGCTGGGGCGGGAGCGGGGGACGGGGACGCTGGACCGGCGGCATGGCCAGAAGCGGAGCGTGAAGACGTTGGCGACGTTCCGCCCGCGGCGTTTCGCCGGCGCCCTCTGGACGGGCGGCCGGCTATTCAATAAGATTATTGAATAGCCATGAACACACCCAAGAAGAGAGCGTTCAAGGCCCGGCTCTTCGGCGAATTCGCCAGGATCGGGAAGGCCCTGGGAAACCCGCATCGGCTCCAGCTCATCGAGGTCCTCGCCCAGGGCGAGCGGACCGTCGAGCAGTTGGCCGAGGACGTCGGGAGCCCCGTGGCGAACGTGTCGCAACACCTCCAGGTCTTGAAGGCCGCGATGCTCGTGTCGGTCCGGCGGGAGGGGCTCTACGCCCGTTACTCCCTGGCCGACCCTCGCGTGTTCCGCGCCTGGCAGGCCCTCCGCGACCTCGGCCAGGCTCGCTTGAGCGAGGTAGACGCGGTCGTGGCCGAATACCTCGGCGACCGGAGCAAGTTCGAAGCGGTGGACGCGGCGGGGCTCAGGCGTCGCCTGGAAGACGTCGTCGTGCTCGACGTGCGGCCTCGCTCCGAATTCGAAGCCGGGCACATCCGGGGGGCTCGGAGCGTCCCCCATGACGAGCTGGCGGCTCGCCTCAGGGAGTTGCCGAAGGACGTGGAAATCGTGGCCTACTGCCGGGGCCCGTATTGCGTCTTCGCCGACGAGGCGGTCGCCGCCCTGCGGGCGAAGGGCTACCGAGCCCGTCGCCTCGCGGAAGGTTATCCGGATTGGCGACTGCGCGGGTTTCCGGTCGCGACCGGCGGCGAGCGGGGCTGAGGGGCTCCGCTCCGCAATCAATGGAGGAGAATATGCGATTCAAGATTCTGGCGGCCGGCCTCGTCCTGACTTCGGTCGCATGGAGCACGGCCGAGCCTCCTGCACGACACGATGCGGGCGAGATGAAGTCCGCCGTTCATCGGCCGGGAGACGTCCGCTGGCGGTCGGGCCCGCCGTCCCTGCCGCCGGGGGCTGAGATCGCGGTCCTCGAAGGGGACCCGTCGAAGCCCGGCCCGTTCGTGTTCCGCGTCAAGGTCCCGAACGGCTATCGCATCCCGCCGCACACGCACCCCAAGCCGGAGCGGGTCACCATCCTCTCGGGGACGTTCCACCTCGGCATGGGCGAGACGTTTGACGCGACCAAGGGGGAGGCGCTCCCGGCGGGGACCTACGGGACGTGGCCGGCGGGGATGAAGCATTACGTCTGGATCGAGGGCGAGACCGTCGTCCAGTTCCACGGCGAAGGGCCCTGGACCATCAACTACCTGAACCCGAGCGACGACCCGAGGAAGAAGTGACGGAGAAGCGTCGTCGACAGTCGGCCCGCGGCGGCTCTAGGACTTGAGAAAAAGGATGGAACGAGATTCGGATGGACGATCACGAAAAATCGAAGCTGGAACGCCTGCCGCTTCTCAATCATCCCCTTGGAGAACCTTCCGTGTTCCGTCCCGAGGATTTGGTCGACGCGGTGCGAGGTCGACGCGGGCTTGAGGCGTCGAGCCTCCCCGACGTCTGCGTCCTCGACTTCGACGGCGATTTGACGGACGCCCTTGTCGATGCGGGCGAGGTCGCTCCGTGTCGGGCATGGCCGTGCTTCCATACCGTCATGTGGAGCTACGAAGTCGACGGGCGTCGTTGCGGCCTCATCGCCCGGACCATCGGCGGCCCATACGCCGTGCTCGTGGCCGAGCAGCTCGCGGTCTGCGGCGTCCGTGCCGTCGTGGGGGTCACCTCGGCGGGCCAGGTCGGCTCCGATCTTCCAGTCCCCGGGGTCGTGGTCGCCGATCGCGCGGTCAGGGATGAAGGCACGAGCTATCACTACCTGCCCGCCGGCGAGCTGGTGGAAGCGCCCGCCGGCATGGCCGACGCCCTGGAGCCGGAACTCATGGCGGTCGGGCTGCCGGTGCGTCGCGGCCTGGTCTGGACGACGGACGCCCCCTATCGGGAGACGGCCGAGCAAATGGCCCGCTACGCGAAGCGCGGGGTCCTCGCGGTCGAGATGCAAGCGGCCTCGCTCTTCGCCTTCGCCTCGGCTCGCAAGCTCGCCGTGGGAATCGTCGCCCATGTAACCAACGCCCTCGAGCAAGGGGAGGAACGATTCGACAAGGGGACGCACGACGTTCAACGCGACCTGTTGCACGCGGTCTGCCGGGGCGCCCGCGGCTATCTGCGGGGGGGCGGGCCCGATGACGGAACCGACACGTAAGCAGCATTGGGAGTCCGTCTACGCTTCGAAGGGCGTGACGGAGGTCAGTTGGTATCAGAAGGAACCTCGCCTCTCACTGAAGCTGATCCGGAAGTTCGCCCCTTTCGAGGGCGGCCGAATCATCGACGTGGGCGGCGGCGCGTCCGTCCTGGTCGATGGTCTGCTGAATCTCGGGTTCGAGCGAGTGGCCGTGCTAGACGTCTCGGAGACCGCTCTGGAGAAAGCGAGGGAACGCCTCGGCGAGCGGGCTCGGGAGGTCGCGTGGATCACGGCCGATGTGACCGTCGCCCGCGACCTCGGGACGTTCGACCTTTGGCACGACCGGGCGGTGTTTCACTTCCTCACGGATGAAAACGACCGAAGAAAATACGTTGAACTGGCGATGCGGTGCATCCCCGCGGGCGGGCATATGATCGTCGCGACGTTCGCAGACGACGGGCCGGCGGAGTGCAGTCGTCTCCCCGTCCGCCGCTACAACGCGGCCTCGATGGCGGCCGAGCTTGGGCGAGGCTTCGCCCTGGTCGAGGAAGCTCGCGAGCTTCATCCGACCCCCTTGGGGTCTTCTCAGTCGTTTTTCTACGGGGTGTTCGAGCGAATTCAACAGCCGAGGGACATGCGTTGACCTCCGACGTCCAGACCGCCTCGCGAGCCGGGAGAGTCGTCGCCGTCGTCTACGGCGCGGCGAGTTATCTCGTCTTCCTCGCCTCGTTCCTCTACGCGATCGGCTTCGTGGGGAATCTCGTCGTCCCGAGGACGGTGGACTCGGCGATCGACTCGACGCTCCCGGTCGCGTTCGCGGTCGATACGCTCCTGCTCCTGGCGTTCGCCGCGCCGCACAGCGTCATGGCCCGTCCCGCCTTCAAGCGATGGTGGGCCCGCATCGTGCCGCCCGTCGTCGAGCGGAGCACTTACGTGCTCGTGAGCAGCCTGCTTCTCGGGCTCCTCTTCTGGCAGTGGCGTTCGATTCCGGCCGTGGTCTGGCATGTCGAGGGACCGATCGGGCGTTCGTTGCTCCTCGCCGTCTTCTGGGCGGGCTGGGCCATCGCCCTCCTGTCCACTTTCTTGACCGACCATTTCGACCTGTTCGGGCTCCGGCAAGTCTGGCTCTTCGCGGCGGGACGGGCGCATCGGCCCCTCGCGTTCCGGACTCGCTGGCTCTATCGCCGGGTCCGGCACCCTCTCATGCTGGGGTTCCTGCTCGCGTTCTGGGCGGCTCCGACGATGACCGTCGGCCATCTTTTGTTCAGCGCGGCGACCACCGCCTACATCCTCATCGCCCTGCGATTCGAGGAGCGGGACCTGGTCGCGGCCCACGGAGAGTCCTATCGGACCTATCAGAAGCGGGTGGGCATGCTGCTCCCGCTCCCGGGACCCTCGAAATCGCCGCACGAGTCTTCGGCCTCGTAGCCCTCGATCCGGGTTCAGCCTGCGCGGGGGAGGAAGCGGTTCCGCCCGCAGTCGACGCCCCGTCGCATCCACCTCCTTTGCGATGGGTCCGGCTTCAGGCCCGGCCCCGGAGCATGCCGTGCCAGTAGAACGCCGGCAGGCCGTACTTCTTCAGCAGATACATGCTTCGTCGCTCCCTCGACT
>CALCIC010000581.1 GCA_937907405.1 uncultured Isosphaeraceae bacterium
TCGAGGATTGATGAACCTCGAACGATCCAGCCTTGCGGGGTGGCCCCCAACCCATCGCGGTGGTTGGTGCGATGATTGACGACGGAGAAGCCGGAGGTAAGGCCGGGGCGGGCCTCAAACCGATACTCGACGTCGCCCTGCGTCACGGTCAAATCGTAGGCGCCCCCCGGCGCGGCCCAGCATCCCGCACGAACCGTGAATTGATCGCCCCAGGTCACAGCGACTCGTCCCGATTTGTTGTACATCACGCGGATCAGCTCGTTTCCCTCGCCGTCGCACAACGAGTAATGCGCGTTCGGCAACCCCTCCGCCACCTGCATCCTGACCCTGGTCGTCTCGCATTCCGACAAAAGTCCGTCCCCTCGCCGGATCTCGGGCGACGATAGGGAGCCCCCCTGGTCGGCCTCGGAGGGCGCGAGCGTCGAAACCAGCGCCGCGGCGCCGATGACGAGCGCCCCCGACCAGACGAGGCTGTGGGCGACGCCCCAGGCGTAACGCGCGGTCTTCATTCGTCTCTCCTGACTGACTAATGTAAAATCGACTCGTCGCCCGCCTCATCCTTCCATTAATATGACGTTTGTCAGAGTCGCCTGTCCCACGAATCCGGTCGAAAAATTCGACGCCCTCCGAATTCAACCGCCCGAGGGGTTCCAATGCTGGCTGTTGCGAGGAGGGCCTGCGCGGCTAGAATGAGACTGCCACGGCGTTTTCGTGAGGCTTTTTGATATCGATGGGGAGTCAGCGTGCGAGTCGGCTATTTTGACTGCTTCAGCGGCATCTCGGGGGACATGACGCTCGGCGCCCTCGTCGACGCGGGGGTGGACCGTCGCGCGATTGAGCAGGCCGTCGGGAGCCTGGGCCTGCCGGGCGAGCTCTCGTTCGAGACCGTCAAGCGAGGCGGCTTTCGGGCGACCCACGCCCGGGTCGTCACTCCCGAGGAGAACGCGCACCGGCACTGGCATCATATCGAAGCGATCATCGACAAGGGGAGCCTCACCGCGCGCCAGAAGGATCTCGCCACGCGGATCTTCATGAGGCTCGGCGAGGCCGAGGCGCGGGCGCACGGCGTCGATCTGTCGAAGATCCACTTTCACGAGGTCGGGGCGGTCGATTCGATCATCGACATTGTGGGCTCGGCCGTCGGGCTCGACCTGCTGGGGGTCGACCGCTATGAGGCCAGCGCCATACCCCCGGGCCGGGGCTGGATCAAGGCCGCGCACGGCCGGATGGCGCTCCCCGCGCCCGCCACGGCCGAGATCCTCAAGGGGGTGCCGCTCGCCGAATCGCCGATCGAGATGGAGATGACCACGCCGACCGGCGCGGCGATCGTCACGACCGTCGCCGAGCGGTTCGGCCCGCTGCCGGCGTTGACGGTCGAATCGATCGGCCTGGGGGCGGGGACGCGCGAGACGGCCGATCAGGCGAACATCCTCCGGCTGTTCGTCGGCACGGTCGAGCTCCCGGCCTCCAGCGACCGCGTCTGGATGCTGGAAACCAACCTTGACGACTTGCCCGGCGAGGTCGTCGGCTACACGACGCTCAAGCTGATGGAAGCAGGCGCGCTCGACGCCTTCGTGACGCCGATCCAGATGAAGAAGAACCGGCCCGGCGTGATGGTCAGCGTGCTCTGCGACGACGCCAGGATCACGGCGATGGAAGAGATCCTGTTCCGCGAGACCACCTCGCTGGGGGTCCGCCGCTACCCGGTCTCGCGACACAAGCTGAAGCGCCGGAACGTCGAGATCGACACCGCGTTCGGGATGGTTCGCGGCAAGCTCGGCTGGCTCGACGACCGGATTCCGACGTTCAGCCCCGAATACGACGACTGCGCCCGCGCCGCGTCTACCGCGGGGGTCGCCCTCCGCGAGGTCTACGACGCCGCCCACGCGGCCTACGCCGAGAAACAGCGGCAAGAGCGAGAGTCGGCGGTCGCCAAGTGACGCGCGGCAAGACCGTCGACAAGGAGGAACGCCGTGAACCATCATGAATTCTGGCTGTCCGCGAGCCTGACGTGCAACTTCCTGCTCGTGCTGTTGTCGACCGCGTCGAGCTTGTTCCTGATCCGCCGCCTCGATCAGATCGTCCGCGCCCGCGATGCTGCCGAGCAACGATTGATCCAGCTCGCATTCGAGATGCGACGGCTCGAACAGCGCGTGGCTCTGGTCGAACCGCGCGCCGTGGACGTTCGCGACGAGTCGCCGACGACGGCCCCCAAGCCTTCGGGGCCCGCGCCCTCGTTGATCGCGGTGCCCAACCTCTCCTATCAGGGCGAGGCCGAGGGCGCGGAGGAAGACGCGGCCAGCCTCGCCGTGAAGCATGGCGACGTCTGGGCGATGGTGGCGTCCGGCCGCGAGGCCGCCGAGATCGCCGAGGCCACGGGCCGCCCGATCGGCCAGGTCGAGTTGATCGCCGGGTTGTATCGTCAGCATCAGCGGTCGCGCGCCGCGGGGGATCATGCAAGAGCTACCTGAGCGGTCAGTCGACGGCGAACCGGAGCTCGATCCCGCGTCCCTCCGCTGCCTGGAGCGGACCCGATCGTGGGTCCTCAACGTCATGGTCTGCATCGGCCTGACGGTCATGGCCTCCGGCCTGATCCTCCGGCTCGCCCCATTGACGCTGATCGTCGGCGACGTCGAAGGCTGGCGACGGGCCTTGTACGCCGCCCTGATCGGGGTGATCGCTTTCAGCCATTTGACGCGCCGGATCATGGGCTCGCGCAACCGTCTGCGCCCCCCCGACACCCGGGCGGAACGGTTCTTCCGGTCGCACGTCGTCGCCGCGGCCGTCGGCGGGCTCGCCGCGGTCCTCGGCCTTGTTTACGGCCTGACGATCGAACCTCGGTTCGACGGCGTCGTCATTTTCTGGGCGTCCGCCCTCGTGCTGGGAATCCTCGCGATGCCGAGGGAGACCGAACTCGGCGACTTCACCGAACCCATGACTCCGGAAGAAGACACCCCACGATGACCCGGTGGCAGACGACGATACTCTGGATCTACGCGGGCGTCATCGCGATCTGGCCGATCCGCTACGTCGTGCTCAAGTACATCTTCGGCCGACTTCAGTTCCTCACGCCCGAGTCGCCGACGCTCGACGCGACCGACCCGCCGTTGGTCTCGGCGATCATCCCGGCGAAGGACGAGGAAGCCGTCCTGGCCCAATGCCTGACGTCGGTCGCGTCGCAGACGTACCCGAGGATGGAAATCCTGGTGGTCGACGACCGGAGCGCCGACCGCACGCTGGCGATCGCTCAGGGCTTCGCCGCGCGCGATCCGCGCGTCCGGGTGGTCCACAACGACCACCTTCAACCGGGATGGACGGGCAAGACCTACGTCTTGCAGAAGCTTGCCGACCAGGCCCGAGGCGACTGGCTCTGGTTCCTCGACGCCGACACCGACCACCGTCCCGAGTTCCTCGGCGTGATGATGGAGTACTCGCGGAGCAACAACGCCGAGATGGCCAGCCTTCTGCCCGAGCTCCGTTGCGAAACGTTCTGGGAACAGGTGATCCAACCCTTGGGGGGGATCGTGCTGATGCAGTCGTTCCCGGTCCAGCGGGTCAACGACGACCGATCGAAGCTGGCGTTCGCCAACGGCCAGTCGATCCTGATTTCGCGACGGGCCTACGACGCGGCCGGCGGCCACGCGGCGGTCCGCGATCGGTTCGTCGAGGACATCGGCATGGCGTACAACGTCAAGAGCCTCGGGATGCCGATCCGGGTGGCGATGACCCAGGGACTGGTGTCGTGCCGAATGTACGCGAGCCTCGGCCAGCTCGTCCGGGGCTGGAGCCGGATTCTCTACGACGCCCACGACCGCAAGACCTGGCGCCTCGTGTTCAAGCTGCTCGACCCG
>CALCIC010000582.1 GCA_937907405.1 uncultured Isosphaeraceae bacterium
GCCGCACTCCACATGGGACGTGGGACCGGCGTCACGCAGGCGGACCCCCTTCTCCGGAAACCAGCCGGCCTTTCGTCGCCTTCGCCGTCATCGGGAAGCGCCTCGCGCTTGACCCGACGAGCCGGGGGGCCTAGCCTGGTTGATGAGGCGCCGGTCGGCCGATCGGATCAACGAACGCGGCTTTCTCCATGGTTCAGAACGAGGTCGAGGGTATGACCGAACCGCCGACGCGGCGTGAATTCCTCCAGCGATCGAGCGCGATCGCGGTCCTGGGAGGGCTCGCGACGACCGCCGCGGCCCGAGCCGAGCAGCCGGCGAAGGCCGACAAGGGCCGGGTCATCGACTGCCACGCGCATTTGCACCACCACAGCCGGCCGTCGTGGCGGGACGACGACCGCGCCTTGATCGAGGCGGGCGATCGGACGGGGATCGACGAATTCTGTTGCTCGATCCTCACCCCGCGCCGACCGGCCACGGCCGAGGGCTTCCGCGAGTGCAACCGCTGGGCGCTCGAAGGCGTGAAGCGGTTCCCCGGACGAATCCACGCCTACTGCTACGTCAACCCCGCGGTCGGGGCCGAGGCCGTCGACGAGGTCCGTCGGTGCGTCCAGGAGCATGGGTTCATCGGGGTGAAGCTTTACAATGAGAGCTTCTGCACCGACCCCGTCGTCTTCCCGGTGATCGAAGCGGCGATCGAGCTGGGAGTGCCGATCCTTCAGCATGCGGGTCACGCCCACTACCCGTTGGAAGGCCAGCCCCGGATCTCCGACGGCGGCCGGATCGCCGAGCTGGCGAAACGCTATCCCGAGGCGAAGCTCATCTGCGCGCACCTCTGCGGCGGCGGCGACTGGGAGTGGACCGTCAAGGCCCTTCGCGACGCGCCGACGGTTTACCTGGACACCAGCGGCAGCGTTCCCGACGACGCCACGGTCGAGACGGCCGCGAAGGTTCTGGGGGTCGACCGCCTGCTGTTCGGCTGCGACCAGTCGATCTGCCACGGCGTCGGTCGAATCCGAGGCGCGGACCTTCCCGACGCCGCGAAGGAGCGGATCTTCGGCGGCAACATGGCGAAACTTCTGGCGGACCGCAAATCATGCTGATCGACGTCAACGCGTATCTCGGCCCCTTCGCCTTCCGCGCCCTGCGGCACGACACGGCGGCGGGGCTCCTCGGTCTGATGGACGCCAAGGGGATCGACCGGGCGGTGGTCTCGAGCGCCGCGGCGATCACGTATCGCAACCCCCAGACGGCCAACGAGGCGCTTGCGGACGAGATCAAGGATCGGGGCGACCGCCTGATCCCGTTCGCGGTGATCAACCCCACGTACGCCGACTGGCGGCACGACCTGACAGCTTGCCGCGACGCCGGTTTCCGCGGCCTCCGGCTCTATCCCAAGTGGCACCGCTACGCGCTCGACGACCCGAACGGCCTGGCGCTCGTCGACGCCGCGACCGAACTCGGCATGGTGCTGTCGATCCCGATGCGGGTCGAGGACGTCCGCAATCGCAGTTGGCTGATCGACGTGCCCGAGGTGCCGACCTCCGAGATCGCCGCGGTAGTCGCCGCTCGCCCCAAGGCCCGTTTCCACCTGCTCAACGGCGCCGGCTTCATCAACGGCCCGCTGGGACGCAAGGACGCCCTCCCGCCCAACTACCTCATCGACGTCTCCCGGATGGACTCGGTCCTCACCAACGAGATCGGTCTTCTGATCAAAAGCCTCGGCGCCGACCGCCTGGTCTTCGGCTCCGGCATGCCGTTCAACTATCCCGACCTGGCCCTCCTCAAGCTCGAAGTCCTCGACGCCCCGGAGGCCGACAAGCAGAAGATCGCCTGGGAGAACGCCGCCGGCTGGCTCAAGCTTGGTTAGCGGTCGGGCGCGACGGCGCGGCTCGTCGCGTCGATCCATCTCGGCTCGTCTCGGCTCAACCGAAGAGCGCGGCGATCGGTCGGCCGTTGTCGGTGATGGGCACGGGACGATCGCCGTTGTAGAGGTTGGCGGTGTAGTCGATTCCGACCGCGGCGAGGATGGTGGCGAAGAAGTCGGGCACGGTCACGGGATCGCGGACGGGGACGGCGGCGAGTTCGTCGGTCTCTCCGTAAGCGCCGAGATGTTTGAGGCCCCCCCCCGCGAGCACGCAGGTGAAGGCCGAGCCCTGATGACCGCGGCCGCCGCCGCTGTCGAATTCGGCCGGGCGGCCGAATTCGCTGGTGATCACGATCAGCGTGCTGTCCAGCAGTCGGCGTGATTCGAGGTCGATGATGAGCGTCGAGACGGCGGCGTCCATCTCGTTGATCAACTCATGTTGCCGAAGGATGCCGCCGTTATGGACGTCCCAGCCCGCGCCGTTGAGGAAGTTGAGGTTGTGAGAGACCTCGAGGAAGCGGACGCCGCGCTCGATCAAACGACGCGCGAGGAGCAGCCGTTGGCCGAACTCGCCGCCGTATCGGCCGCGGAGGTCGGCGTTCTCGTCATCGAGCTTGAAGCTCCTTGTGAACTCGGGGCCGCTCAGCTTCAGGCTCAGGTCGATGGCCGCGTCGTAGTCGCGAAGCCGCGCGTCGTCGGCCTCGTCCCGGCCGCCTCGAAGCCCGGCCAGGAACGATTCGCGGCGCGACTGGCGGGCGGCCGACACCCCGTCGGGACGCGAGAGTCCGGCCGGGCCCTGGCTCGTGTCGGTCAGGTAGAGATAGCCGTCGCGCGCGCCGAGGAATCCCGGACCGCGGGTGACGTTGGGATAGCCGATCAACACGTAAGGGGGCGCGCCGTCGACCGCCGCGCCCCGCTCGTGAACGATGGCGGACCCGAGCGACGGATAGACGACCGTGCCGCTGACGGGCCGTCCGGTGTGCATCCGGTTGGTCGCCGCGGCGTGCTCGTCGATGACCTCGTGATGGACGCTCCGGACGGCCGTCACCCGGTCCATCAGGGGCGCGAGCCGCTTCAGATGCTCGCAGACCCGGACTTCGGGGACGGCCGTCGCGATGCCGTCGTAGTACGAGCCCGCGAGCTTCTTCGCCGGATCGCCGCGGCGCTTGGGGTCGAACGTGTCGATCTGCCCCATCCCGCCGCCGAGCCAGATCGAAATCACATGCTCCGCCTTCCCCTTGAGCAGCGGGGCGGGGCTCGACGCGCGGGCGATCGCGGGGCCCAATGCGGCCCCGGCGGCGGCGGCGGTCAGGAATCGGCGACGGTTCATGGCGGCCCCTGGGGCTGAGGTAGGTTAGGGAACCCAGACGAATTCAGGATCGTTGACGAGGCTCCAAACCGCGTCCTCAAAGACTTCTCGCCATTCGGATCGAAGTCGAGGATCGGCCGGACGGCCCGCGCGGGCCCGATGTTCCATCTCGATCTTGATCGAGTTGGCCTCGGCCGTCAGATGGTTCGACCAGGTCACGCGCGAGAGCGGCGGCGGCGGCTCGGGGAGCACGACCTCCGACGCCGGGAGGACCCGGCCGTCGAAGCCTTCGGCGAGCCTCTCGACGAAGAGGACGCGCTCCGAGTCGGTCGGCGGCCGGCTCAGGAACCGGAGGAACAGGGAGTCGACCAGCGCGCCGGGCGAGGCCGCGTCGACGGCCAGGTTCGCCAGGACGCTGTCTTGCGAGGCCCGGGTGATCCAGACCGAGACCACGCTGTTGGCCAGGACGCCGGGCTGAAGGACGTTGGGGTCGCTTTCGCGATCGGTCCGGGGGTTCTGTCGCGAGCCGGTCCAGCCGAACGCCTCCAGAACGTCGGCCACGGCCTGTGCGCGGGGAAGGCTCAGGCTCGGCCGGTCGCGCTCGTTGGAGAGGCTGGAGAACATCCAGGCGCGGGACGGGAAACCCAGCGAAATCATCGTCGTGGCCGGATAGCGGCCGTCGGGGTCGAACGTGATCTCCTCGACTTCGATCGGCTTGCCCGAGGCCGCGAACAGCGAATCGACGACCTGCTCGGCGGTCAGGCGACGGCGCTCGGGCGCGGCGAAGTAGCGCTGCGCCGGGGCGGCCTTGAGGTTCCACCCCGTGGCGGCCCGCTGATAGACCCGCGAGGTCAAGATCAGCCGCGCCAGATGCTTCAGGTCGTAGTCATGCGCGACGAATTCTCGGGCCAGCCAGTCGAGCAGCTCGGGATGGCTCGGCTCGCTCCCTTCCCAATCCTGGACCGGTTCGACGAATCCCGCCCCGATCAAACGGCGCCAGACGCGGTTGACCATCACCCGCGCGAACCTCGTGTTCTGGGGCGCGGTGATCAACGCCGCGAGCCGCTCTCGGGGGTCGTCCGGCGACTGCATCAGGGCGTCGATCTCGGGGCCGTCGGCGCAGCCGGTCGTCTCGGCGAACGGCCAGGCCGGCTTGATCGACTCCCCGGGCTTGAGAGTCACCTTGATGAGCGACTCGCGGCCCTTGTTCGCGAAGAAGGCGGCGGGCACCGTGCTCGACTTGGGGACCGTCACGGCCTTGCGCTCGAAGAGCGCGGCGAGCGAGTAGAGGTCGCGCTGGAGCGTGGTATGGAACGGCGAATCGTGGCACCGGGCGCATTGAAGCTCGATCCCCAGGAAGGCGGAGGCCACGACGTGCCCCTTGGCCGCGAACGGCGCGTCGTTGTCGGCCGCGAGTCCGAAGCCGGCGCTCCCTCCCTCGCGCTCGCTGCCGCGAAGCATGATCAACTCGGTGACCAGTCGATCCATCGGCTTGTCGTCGCGCAGCGCCTCGTACACGTAATAACGGAACGGCCCCGTGTTGTTCAGGGTCGGCTTCAGCATGCTCGGGTTTTCTGCCAGCACTTCTTGCCAGTAGCTGACCCGGTGATCGGCCCAACGTTCGTCGTCGAGCAGCCGATCGACGAGCCGGTCCCGCTTGTCGGCCGAGCGGTCGGCGAGGAACGCGCGGGCTTCCTCGACGTCGGGGGGGACGCCCACGACGTCGAGGTAGACTCGGCGAAGGAACCGGGCGTCGTCGACGACCGGCGGCGGGGTGATTTCCTCGGGCGCGATCGGCGGCTCGGGCCAGACGGCGCCGTCTCGAATCCAGGTTTCCAGCGCGGCGATCTGCTCGGACTTCAGGCCGTCCCCTTTCGGCGGCATCCTCTCGTCCTGGTCATGGCTCCGGATTCGGGCGGTCAACTCGCTGGTCGCCGGGTCGCCGGGGACCAGGGCCGGCTGCTCCGAATCGCCCCCCTTGAGCGCCTCGGCCCGGGTGTTGAGGCGGAGGCCCCCCTTGGCCTTGTCGCCATGGCATCGGAAGCACTCGTCACGGAGGATCGGCAGCACCCGGTTCTGAAAATGCGCGGCCTCGGCCGTCGAGCCCTTCGACGACTCCGCCGCCGCGCGTTCGATCTTCGCGGTCAGGAAGGCGTCGATCGGGTGGGCTCCTCCGGCGGGAGACGGCGGCGCGGGGTGGTCGGCGACCCAGTCGCGGCCGGCGTCGTGCCGTTTCTTCCAGTACGCGTCCTGGCTCGACGCGGCCGCGCGGCGGTTCTGATCGTCGAGGCTCGTGAGCGACGACTCGATCCGCTCCAGCGCGGCGTTCACGTCGGCGTCGGTGAGGTGGACGGGAGGCCCCTCGCCGCCGGCCGCCTGGAGGACCGTGAACGATCCGCCGTCGTCCGTCTCCATCGCGACGCTGAGTTCTCCGGTCTCGGCCCGGAAGCTTTTACTCCCGACGATCGTCTCGAAGACGACGCGGCGGCTCCCCCCTTCGGCGACGTCGATTTCGCCGAAGACCTCTTGCTGTCGGTAGCCCGCCGGGCGGAGTCCGGGAAGGGGAGGGACGGCCACCGGGGTCATCGGGTCATGGTCCGTCGAGCCCTCCTGGACCTTGGTCCGGGCGACCACCACGCCGTCGACCCAAAGTCGACTGACGTTCCGAGCCCGCACGACGAACCGACGCCGCCCCGGCTTCAGGTCCACGTCGGCGGCCAACCGCGTCAGCACCGGCCCCTTCCAGCTCTCTCGAATCCCCCAGGCGTCGATCCGATGAGGCAGGCGGGTCAGCAGGAATTCCCGGCCCGACCAGCGCGCGGTTTCCGCCGGCTCGACCTCCCCCTCGTTCAACCATCGCTTGTGCGCCGGGAACCCTTCGTGGAAGGTCGCAAGCATCCGGCCGGTCGGCAAGACTCCCAGGTCGGGCATGGTCTCGATCGCGGCGATCGTCGTTCTCGGGCCGCCGAGACGGTGGAACCGGCCCCGGATCACGTCGTCGCCGAGGATCTCCCGATGAATGGCGACGGCGTCCAGCGAACCCCGAAAGCTGTTGGCCGACTTCGGGCCCTGCGCCGAGCCGATCCAGACTTCATCGTCGTCGACCACCGGGGGCTCGGTCGTCGGGCCCCCCATGTCCCAGCCGCCGGGCCGAGGTTGACCGTCGATCCAGCCGCGAATGCTTTCCGGCTCGCCGAACGTGTACGAGACGGCGATGTGGTGCCAGCCCGTGCCCGGGTCGAAACCCGTCCGCGACGTCCAGCGGTGCCAGTGCGCGTCGGTCTTGGCGGTGCCGCTGGGCGGCTTCGTGGCGAACAGGAAGTTCACGCACGTCTGGCCGTCCGACTCACGGACGCGGAGCGCCCAGTTCTGGTTGTCCCGCGCGAAATCCGGCGAACCCGTCCGACCCTTGCCGACGACGTAAAGATTCTCGTTCGGCCGGAGCGGGTCGACGTTCACCCAGGCTTCCAGGGTGATCGACTGACCGTTCGTGAAATCGAAGCGGCCGTCGTCCCGGGGGTCGGCGAACGAGAAGTGCGCTCCGCCCCCCTTGAGTTCCACGGCGGTGTTGCCGGCGTCGAAGTCGGGAAACTCCGGCGGTCTTGGGCCCGGAACGTCGCGGTGGATCTCGCCGTGCTTGACCAGCGGCGTCGATTCCTCCGCGCCGAAGTTCCAGGTCGCGACCGACGAGGCCGCGTGGGCGGTGGTGGCGGTCAGGGCCGCGACGAGGAGCCGAGGGAGGATCGGTTTCATGGTTGGTCCACGAACTGGCTGGGGGGTGAAAGCAGTCGTCAGGGAGGCTCGAACCCCGAGGGCGGGGTGGAGGCCCTGC
>CALCIC010000583.1 GCA_937907405.1 uncultured Isosphaeraceae bacterium
GGGGCGGAAAAGCCGAACCCGTACCTCCCGTCAGCCGGTTGTTTAGGAAATAGGCTGGGGACGAACCACGCAGGCGGCCCGGAACGGCTTCGGACCCGGAATCTCGGCACGGCGGCCTCGCGCTCTGGTCCCAACGAGCCGCGAGCCGTCTTTTTTTGGCGGATCGCCGATGGCCGACGCGCCGTTGACCCCGATGATGCAGCAGTACCGCGAGCTGAAGGCCCGCGATCCCGACGCGATCCTGCTGTTCCGGATGGGGGACTTCTACGAGATGTTCGGCGACGACGCCGTTCGCGCCTCGGCGGTCCTCGGCATCGCCGTCACCACCCGCGACCGCGACAAGGGGGACCAGGCCGTCCCCATGGCCGGTTTTCCCCACCCCGCGCTGGAATCGTATCTGGCCAAGATCGTCCAGGCCGGTTTGCGCGCGGCGGTCTGCGAGCAGATCGAGGACCCCAAGCTGGTCAAGGGGCTGGTCAAGCGCGACGTCGTCCGCGTGGTCACGCCGGGGACGCTCACCGAGGAGTCGCTGCTCGACCCCCGGTCGGCCAATTACCTGGCGGCGGTCGTCGAGGTCGGGACGAGGACGGGCCTGGCCTGGGTCGAGCTTTCGACCGGCCGGTTCTCGCTCGCCAGCCTGCTCCGCACCGAGCTGGCCGACGAGATCGCGCGGCTCTCCCCCGCCGAGACGCTGGTCTCCGAGCTGAGCGTCGACGCCCCCTGGCTGCGGTCGCTGCGCGCCCAGCCGGGGTTCGCCGTGACGATCCGCCCCTCCTGGGACTTTCAGCCCGAGCAGGCCCGGAAGGCGCTCTTCGACCAGTTCGGCGTCACGACGCTTGAAGGCTTCGGGATCGACGACCGCGCGTTGGAGATCCAGGCGGCCGGCGCGCTGGTCGCCTATCTGCGCGAGACCCAGAAGGCGTCGCTGGGCCACATCACCCGGCTGACGCCCTACCGGCGGGCCGACGTCCTGACCCTCGACGAGACGACCCGGCGCAGCCTGGAACTGGTCCGGACGCTCCGCGAGGGGAAGCGCGAGGGCTCGCTGCTCCAGGTGGTCGACCGCACCGTCACCCCGATGGGCGCGCGGTTGCTGGCCGAATACGTGACCTCGCCGCTGACCTCCATCGACCTGATCGAGGAGCGGTTGGGGGCCGTCGCGGAACTCGTGAACGACGCGACGCTCCGCGGCGAACTACGCGAGACGCTGGGCGAAGCCTACGACCTGGAGCGGCTCGCCGCGCGGGTGGCCACCGGCCGGGCCAACCCTCGGGATTTGTCGGCGCTCGGTCGCACGCTGGCCCTGCTCCCCCGGATCAAGGCGCGGCTCACGGCCAGGCGGTCGCATCGGCTGTCCCGCCTTGAGGCGGCCGTCGAGCTTTGCCCCGAGGTCCGGTCGTCGATCGAGGCCGCGCTCGTCGACGACCCGCCTTTGACGATCAAGGAGGGGGGGCTGATCCGTCCCGGCTACCACCCGGAGCTCGACCGCCTGCGGTCGGCCTCGACGGAGGGTAAGTCGTGGATCGCCAGGTACCAGGCCGATCAGATCCGCCGCACCGGGATCGCCGGCCTCAAGGTCGGCTTCAACAACGTGTTCGGCTACTACATCGAGATCTCGCACGCCCAGGCCCAGCGCGGCGAGGTCCCCGCCGACTACATCCGCAAGCAGACCGTCAAGAACGCCGAACGCTACTACACGCCCGAGCTGAAGGAGTTCGAGAACGAGGTCCGCAACGCCGATGAACGCGCCAATGCGCTGGAATATGAACTCTTTACGACCCTTCGCGACCGGGTCTCGGCCGACGCCCCCCGGCTGATCCAGGCGGGCTCGGTCCTGGCCCAGATCGACGTCCTCGCCGCGCTTGCGGAACTCGCCGCGCGGCAGGGCTACTGTCGGCCGGAAGTCGTCTCCGACCCGGTCTTCGAGGTCGAGGCCGGGCGGCATCCGGTGCTCGACGCCCTGCTGCCGCACGGCGACTTCGTCCCCAACGACACGAAGTTGAGCCCCGACGACGGCGGTCTGCTGTTGATCACCGGCCCGAACATGGCGGGTAAGAGCACGTACATCCGCCAGGTGGCGTTGATCGCGATCATGGCGCAGATGGGGAGCTTCGTCCCGGCCCGCAGAGCCCGGATCGGCGTGGTCGACCGCCTGTTCGCCCGGGTCGGCGCAACCGACGAGCTGTCGCGCGGCCAGAGCACGTTCATGGTCGAGATGACCGAGACGGCCAACATCCTCAACAATGCGACGTCGCAAAGCCTGGTGATCCTCGATGAGATCGGCCGGGGGACCAGCACGTTCGACGGCGTCTCGCTGGCCTGGGCGATCACCGAGCACCTGCACGACGTCGTCGGTTGCCGGACGTTGTTCGCCACGCATTACCACGAGCTTGTGGAGCTTGAGAAGACCAAGGCCCGGATTCGCAACGCCAACGTCGCCGTCAGCGAGAGCCAGGGGGAGATCGTCTTCCTCCACCGGATCGCGCCGGGGGGCGCCGATCAGAGCTACGGCATCCACGTCGCGCGGCTGGCGGGGGTGCCGTCTCCGGTGCTCGACCGGGCGCGCGAGATCCTCGCGTTCCTCGAAAAGCAGCACGGACCCGATCCGGGCCTCTCCGAAGGACCGATCCGCCGCAAGGTGAAGTCGGCCCGGGCCCTTCAGGGGAGCCTGTTCGCCGCGCTTCCCGAACCCCTGATCGTCGAGCTCCGCCAGGCCGATCTCGGCGCGCTCAGCCCCGAACAGGCCCTCGACCTGCTTCAGCGGCTTCGCGACCTGGCCGGTTGAATCGTCGCCGATTCAGGATCCGGGGAGCCTCGCCGGTTCGCGAGTGCCGGCGTTGCGAGCCGCGCGTTCGAGGGTGTCGCGGAGTTCGCGGGCGGCGCGCGCCTTCTTGGCTTCGGGGCCGAAAGGATCGGGGCGGTTCGGCCTCGGCATCGAAAACATGGCCTCCGCGGCGGCTTGCGCGGCCTTGTTCGCGGCGATCGGGTCTCTGGTGCGATTGAAGGTTTCGCGGAACACGGCGGCGGGGTTGGGGCCCGTGGGCTTCGGGACGTCCGGGGCCGCGGGGGGCGGGGTCGGCTCGGGCGCGGGCGCGGGCGCCCGATCGATCGCGGCCTGTAGCGCGGGGACCGAATTCCTGGTCCCGATGTTCTCGAGGATCGACGCGGCCGTCAGCTTGATCGCGTCGTCGGGGTCGTCGAGGAGTCCGGCCACGGCCGGCTCCGCTCCCGGGCCGAACCGCCGCAGGTGGTTGGCGACGTCGGACCGCCCTTCGGGCTCGCGGAGCCGTGCGACCAGCGCCTCGACCGCCCGAGGGCTCTTGCTCGCGACGAGCCCCGCGCCGGCCGCCTCGCGGAGGCCGCGATCGGGGTTGCCCAACTCGCCGATCAGGGTCGTCAGGTCCTCGTCGGTCCCCCATCGGCCCAGGCCGATCATCGCCTGTTTCCGACTCTCCTTGTCGGTCGAGGCGTTCAGGCTTCGCAACTGTTCGCAGACCTCGGCGCGACGGTCGGGGAGGACGTCGCGGCCCGAGAGGAAGAACGCGGCGGAGCGCCTCTTGCTTTCGTCGGGCGATCGCATCTCAGTGATCCACTGATCGACGAGTTTGAATTCCATCGAGTCGACCGGCCGAGCCGCCTCGGGTTGAGCCGGCTCCGGCTCCGGCGCCGGCGCCGTCAGTGGGTTGTCGGCGACGACGACGTCGAGCGCGCCGGGGGCGAACTTGTCGGCCGCGGCCGTCGCTTTATGCCCGAGCCACGTGTATCGGAGCATGAACCGCGACACGCCGACGACCATCACGACCGCCATGACGATCGTGGCGGCCTTGTAGGTCGTCAAGAGCGGAGCGCGGAATCTCGGGGCGGCGCGGGGGGTGGTCCGAGGGCTCGACCCCTGGATCAGTTGCACGGCCCGCCGCATGTCGGGACGGAGCACCGGGCCCAGTTGTTCGACGTACACAGGCAGGTTCAGCAGCCGGCCGGCATGGAGCGCCGCCTTCGCCAACGGGACGATGTATTTCGGCTTGTTCGACGAGACGCGTTCCAGCAGCGCGACGGCCCGTCCGTCGCGGTCCAGGACGAAGGCGTCGGCGGTCTGCTCGGTCCCATTGCCGCGCCGGTCCACGTCGCCGACCTTGCTGGTGCGGAAGACCACGCCGCCGAGTTCGTCGGCGAGCCAGTCGCGATTGAAGATGTAAAGCCTTTGGGTGTGAAAGCTCCGCGAGCCGCGATCGCAGACCGCCCGGTATCCGAGCCGACCAAGGTAGCAGAACGACCCCGCGCCCAGGCCCATCATGCCGAACGGGATCAACACGAACAGGTTGAGGATGCGGACCGGACTCGTCGCTCGCTCGACGGCCCCTTCAAGGATCGTCGCCAGCACGAACCCCCCGATCAGCATCGCCACGCCGATCATGAGGAACAGGAGGATCCGGCCCGGCCCGCACGCGAGGACCAGTCGCGAGCTCGAACATTCCTCGACCGTCGTCGAGGCGATGTGCGCGCCGGCTTCCAGCGGCGCATTCCCCGGGGGCCCGCCGGCGATCTCCTCGGGCTCGGCTTGCGATTCGGCCTCTTCGTCCAGGCCGTAGACGTCCAGGTCGAGCTCGGGTTCAGGCGGCGCGGGCGCGGCGGGGATTTTGACCACGCCGCCGCATCCCGAGCATTTCCCCTTCCTGCCTCCGAGCGAATCCGCCAGCTTGAATTTCTTGCCGCAATGGGGACACGTCACCGCGATCGACATCGTACAAACGCCTCGACGGAGAGTGGGTGAGTGCGGGCATCAAGCCGACGCCTGGGTGACTCATGATAGGCGTCTTGATGGGGCCGGTCAATCGCTTCGTTCGATCCCGAACCGCAACGGGTGAGCGTCTCGAAAGTGGGTGGGAAGTCTCGTCCAACAGAGGCGGTTGATGGGTAGCCTCGGATTACCGTTTTTCCCGCTCCGGGGGGGGGCCGCATGTCGGTCGAGCATCCGCCGTCGTGGCTCGGGCGTCCCGCCCGAGCGGCTTGCCGCGTTCGTCCTGTGGATGCTCGGGCGGGACGCCCGAGCCACGAAACCTCGAGCACGAGCAAGAGGAGTGGGACGCCCCCCCCTCGCCGCCTGACCGTCTCCCCACTCAATAAGACGCTTACCCAACCGCAACGGTGTTTCCGGGGGTCCGATCCGGCTATGATCGTTCGGATCGCACTCCAGGACCAGGAAGAGGAATCCCATGAAGACTCGCTACACGGCCCGGTTCGCGCAAGCCTTTTTCGTCGCGGTCGCGCTCAATGCGTCGGCCCTGGCCCAGAAGCCCGCCCCCCCGCCGGTGATCGCCGACGCCGACGCCCTGGCCGCGCGGGCCAAGGCGGAGCTGAACGTGACGAAGCCCGATTTCGTCGTCTTCAAACCGGAGATCAAGAACGGCGAGGTCAGCGACACGGGGAACGAGCATTTCCTGGCGTTCGACGGCCCCGACGGCTCGCTGATGGCGGTCTGGACGCAGAGTTCCGCCGAGGCCCAGCCCGACCAGCACATCACGTTCTCGAAGAGCGCCGACGAGGGCGTCACCTGGACCAAGCCCCGGATCATCGCCGGGCCGAAGAAGGCCGGCGACGGCCACATGGCGAGCTGGGGGTACCCCCTCGTCAGCAAGTCGGGACGGATCTACGTACTTTACAGTCAACATATCGGCAAGCACGATTCGTTCTTCCATCATACGGGATGGCTGCACGGCGTCCACAGCGACGACGGAGGCGAGACCTGGTCGCAGCCGCAGAACGTCCCGGTCGCGCGGAGCGTCAACGACAACCCCGACCTGAGCTATCCCCCCAACATGCTCTGCTGGCAGAAGCCGCTTCGGCTGGGCAAGGACGGCAAGTACCTCGCGGGCTTCACGCGGTGGACCAGCAACGCCGTCCGCAAGAACCCGACGAAAGCCTGGATCTCCCACGACGCCCGGGTCGAGTTCATGCGGTTCGAGAACGTGGACGAGTCGCCCGAGGTGAAGGACCTGAAGATCAGTTGGTTCGCCGCGAACGACAAGGCGCTCGCGGTGCCGTTCCCCGGCCATCCCGAGGTGAGCGCCTGCCAGGAGCCCTCGATCGTGAAGCTCCCCGACGGCCGGCTGTTCGTGGTGATGCGAACGGCCTCCGGGAGTCCGTTCTGGTCGGTCAGCGGTGACCAGGGGGAGACCTGGGCGACCCCTCGCCGGCTGCTGAGCAAGGACGGCGGCGCCCCCCTGCTCCACCCGCTTTCCCCTTGCCCGATCTACGACGTCGGCGGCAACACGGCGGGGAGCGGCCGGTACGCCCTCTTCATCCACAACAACGACGGCCATTACAAGGGCTACGGTCCGGCCGAGACGGGCTTCAATCGCCGACCCGTCTACCTCGTCGCCGGCCGGTTCCAGGCCGACGCCGACCAGCCGGTCTGGTTCGACGAGCCGAAGCTGTTCATGGACCACAAGGGCGTCGGCCTGGGCAAGCCCGGCACCCCCGGCCGTCAGGACCTCGCGCTTTACGCCAGCTTCACCGTCCGCAAGGGCAAGGCCGTCCTGTGGTATCCGGACCGCAAGTTCTTCCTGCTCGGTCGGATCATCGGCGACGAATGGTTTGACGCCGAATCGAAGGGCGCTCAAGGCGATTCGGCCCTCGCGGCGCCCCCCGTCGACTCGGCGCCGGGCGCGCGTTACGGCGACGCCGCGCGAGCCTTCCAGGGCATCCCCGGCGTCGAGCGGGCCGCGAACGGCCGGCTCTGGGCGGTCTGGTACGCCGGCGGCGCCGACGAGCCGGGCGAAGGTCCGGGCAATTACGTCGTGGTCGTGAACAGCGGCGACGACGGCAAGACCTGGTCCGCCCCTCGGCTGGTGATCGATCCCCCGGGGCCGGTCCGCGCGTACGATCCCTGCCTCTGGCACGATCCCCAGGGGAAGCTCTGGCTGTTCTGGGCGCAGTCCCACGGCTGGTGGGACGGCCGTTCGGGGGTCTGGGCGATGACGGCCGACGACTCGAACGACGAGGCGCCTAAGTGGTCCGCCCCCCGACGGCTTTGCGACGGCATCATGATGAACAAGCCGACCGTCCTCTCGAACGGCGACTGGCTGCTGCCGGCGGCCGTCTGGGAACGCCCCGCAGATCCCCGGACGCCGGCCGAACACCGACAGGACCTCGGCGAGGCGCGCGGCGCCCACGTGGTCGTGTCGAAGGACCAGGGCGCCGCCTGGAGCGTGCGGGGCCAGTCGCGCGTGCCCCGGCGCGTCTTCGACGAGCACATGATCGTCGAGCGCAAGGACGGCGGCCTCTGGATGCTCGTCCGCACCGACTACGGAATCGGCGAGACCGAATCCAGGGACGGCGGCGCGACCTGGACGCCGGGCCGCCCCTCATCGATGCCTCACGTCAACTCGCGGTTCTTCATCCGCCGGTTGAACTCGGGCAAGCTGTTGCTGGTCGCGCACGAGCCCCCCGACAAGAAGACCCGGTCCCACCTCACCGCCCGACTCTCCGACGACGACGGCGCGACCTGGACCGGCGGCCTGTTGATCGACGAGCGTCCCGGCGTCTCCTACCCCGACGGCGTCCAGGCCCCCGACGGGACCGTCTACCTGATCTACGACTACTCGCGGACCGGCGCGAAGCAGATCCTGATGGCGACCTTCACCGAGTCGGACGTCGCTCAGGGCCGATGGGCGTCGGATCGCGCCCGGTCGCGGGTCGTCGTCAACCAGGCGACCGGCGCCGCGAGGTGACGGGCGCGGCGTTCCGCGCGGGTTCGTTTACCACGAGTCCGCCAGGCCCTACAATGGCTGTTGAGCGAGCCCGCCGCGTCGTGCGCGCGGCCCGGAAATCGTCGGGCCTTTGTCGAGAACGCTTGAGAATGACGACCGAGATGGAGAACCCGATCGCCGATCTGGACGATCGCTGGCGCGATCGCCGCGACGTCTGGGCGCGCAGGCTCGGCCGGCTGCGGCTGGGGGTGGAACCGCTGGACGTCCAGCTCACGCGACACCGGCTGACGACCTGGGTGATGACGGCCGTCGCGGGGGCGATCGGGTTGATGTTCGTCGCGCTCTTCTCGGCGTTCGGCCGGCCCGACGTCGGCCTGATCCTCGTCGCGATCCTGATCCTCCCGGTGATCGTCTTCGCCTGGATCGGCTACCTGCGGCTCGCGCGCCGGGCGCGCGGATACGATCGGGAACTCGACGCCTACCAGGCCGAGCGCCGGCGGCTGGTCGAGTCGGCGACCGCGACCACGACGGACGCGGCCCCGCGATCGATCGAGGGGAGCTGAAATCGGAAATCCATCCACGAATTTACACAGATCGACGCAGATTTCCGAAGAGGGTGGACGGCCGGAAGAGTCCTCTCGTTCTGATTCATCTGCGTCAATCTGCGAAATCCGTGGATGGGTCCCTGTATCTGGGCCGTGCGTGCGGCGCCGGCCGGATCACCAGCCGCGATCGGCGCCGGCCCCCGCGTACTCCAGTTCCTCTTCCTCGGCCTCATCATGGTCGAAGTTGAGTCGCTCGGACCATTCGGAGGCGTCGGCGACCGACGTCTCCAGCTCGACCCGCAGCCGCTTGCGGGCGGTGTGCAGGCGTCGCTTGACGGTCCCCAGGGGGACGTCGAGTTCGTCGGCCATCTCGATCAGCGACAGGTCGCGGATGTAGAAGGCGACGAGGGTCTCGCGGTCGAGCGTCTTGAGCCGGTTCATGGCCGTCCAGAGCCGCTCGGCGCGTTCTCGCGAGATCATCGCGTCGATCGGCTCGTCAAGCTCTCCGGAGGCGCCTTCGAGCACGATCGTTTCGACGGTGGCCGGGGCCACCCGCCGCGTGGCCCGGTTGATGGCCATGCGGACGGTGACCTGCCGCAGCCAGCCGGCGAACCGCTCGGGCTCGCGAAGCTGGTCGATCCGCAGCATCACGTGCAAGAAGACCTCCTGGGTCAACTCCAGCGCCTCGCTCGGGTTTCCCAGCCGTCGCAGCGCGATCGCTCGCACCGTGGGCTCGAACTGCTCGATGAGCAGGCCGAACGCCTCGCGGTCCCCGTCCTGCGAGCGCCGGACGAGAACCGCGACCTCCGACCAGTTTCGTTCGTCCTCTCCCATCTCCGTCGTCTTCAACGTGGCCAACACGAAATCCACCTTCCCCGTCCCCGGGGATCTGCCGGACCCTTGAGCCGACCCGTCGCTGCCACGACTGGTTCCATTCGGCAAGGACCCGGACGGCATCACGAACGTGTAACGCCCGGCGCTCGGCGGTGCCGAAGGGCTCGCGGCCTCCTCCCAGAAGGGGGGGAGTGCGACGCTTCCGGCCGCGGGAGCGCGGCGACGCAAAAGATGCGCGTGCGCGGTTTTTCCGGATCGAGTCATTGAGAACTCGGTTCTGGAACCCCCGCGCTGAGTCGATCGTCTTGCCGGATCGGCCGGCCGTCGGGGGCTCGGCGCGAATCCCCC
>CALCIC010000584.1 GCA_937907405.1 uncultured Isosphaeraceae bacterium
GGCGGGGGTTATCGTTGGGGCTCACCCCGCTAGTCTCTGAACCTTCCTGGCCACCGATGCCCGGCCAGGCTTGGCTGCGGATCGCCGTGCCTCGGGTGAGGGTTAGGTTTCCCGCAATTCACCCGGTTCGCGTCCGAAGGTCGCCCTCCGGCGCCACCATTTTGGTTGATGAGTCCCCTGCTCTGCCGTTGAGCTAGGGCCGCATTCTGGGAACAGTCCGACCTATTGAACGACGCCATCATCGCCGGTCGCCCCGGCCGAGGCAAGTGGAAGGGGACGAAATGAGCCGTAGGGGTTACGCAAAAACGAAAAAAAGGGGGGCTTATTTCGTTTTTGCGTAACCCCGACGCCGTTAGACGCTCGACTCTTGCATCTTGGTCTTCGGGTCGTGGGGGGTGTCGGTGGGGGGGATGATCGTCCGGGGGCCGGGCTCGATCAAGGAGCCGTTGGGGCCCTTGAGGACCTTGGCGAGCTTGACGTCGCCGGCCAGGCCCAGGAACGACATCAGCTTGATGGCCATGTAGGTCGGGTCGACTTCCCACCAGTCGAGGCCGTGACGGGCCGAGGTCTGGAACGCGTGGTGGTTGTTGTGCCAGCCTTCGCCATAGGTCAGCGCCGCGACCCACCAGAGGTTGGTCGACTGGTCGCGGGTGGCGTGGGTCCGGTATCCCCAGATGTGGCTGGCCGAGTTCACCAGCCAGGTCGTGTGCAGCACGAAGATCGTCCGGACGAACCCGGCCCAGATCAACCAGCTCATCCCCAGCCCGTAATACGCGCCGGCCGCATACACCGCCGCGAAGCTCAAAAGCGGGAAGAGGATGAAGTAGCGGTCGAGCCAACGGTGGATCGGGTCGCGGTACAGATCGGGCGCCCACCGCTTGTAATAGGCCTCGTCGTGCCGCGAGCCCGCGTCGCAGACCATGAACCATCCCATGTGGGCCCACATGAAGCCCCGGAGCGGCGAATGGGTGTCGAGGTCGTCGTCGGAATACGCGTGGTGGCGGCGGTGGTCGGCGACCCAACCGATCGCCCCCCCTTCGGAGGCCATCGCGCCGATGGCGGTCATCGGATACTCCAGCCACCGCGGACGCACCGTGAAGCTGCGGTGGGTCAGCAGGCGGTGGTACGTCAAGCAGATCCCGATTCCGCCGGTCAGCCAGTGCAAGAGCACGCAGAGCAGCACGCCCGACCAGGAGAAGTAGGCGGGGAGGAAGGCGAGCAGGGCCCCCACGTGGAGTGCGGCCATATACAGGATGGAAGGCCAGGCGATCTCTCGCCGAGCCGGTTGAGCCGCCGTTGTTGTACTCATAGTCAGCCTTTTCTCTACTCTAGTCGCTGAGGAGGGCTTCCGCCGGGGAACGTCCGTCGCCGCGGTTCGCCGGGGGGGACGTTCAGGCGGAATCAAGGGGGCGTTGTGGGCCGGCCGTGGCCGTCGTCGCATGATGCGGGCACCATGTCGTAACGGACGTCGAAGCCGTTCCGTCTCGCCTTCAACGGGCGAATTTCAGGAGGGGGGCGAGCCCTTGAACCCTGAAGAGGGTATCCCCGCGTCCAGCCGAACTCAACCGAAAGCCCGGCCGAATTCCCGCTTCGGGGGCCGAAGCGAGTCGTCGGGCCGCGCGACGGCTGAATCGACCCCCTCCGATTTGCGCGATCGCGCGGTCCGTTCACCTTCGGGATCAGAACGAGTTGACCAGCTCCGAGCTTCGGCTGGACATGTCCCTGGCCATCTTCCAGGTGTGGTAATGCATGGCGAGATGGAACACGTAGAACAGCAGCAAGCCGGGGCGGCGGTGGACTTTAAGGAAGTTGAAGAACCGCCTGCGGTACTCGCGGCGGAGTTCGGGCTGAGGGACGTTCTTCATCAGCCGGAGGAACAGGCCGACGCTCTCGACGACGCATTTGGCCTCGGAGAACGCCCAGCGTCCCGAGATCCGCCACCAGGGCTTCTTGTTGACGATGCCGATGTCGAAGTCGGGGTCGAGGAACAGGGCGTCGGTCCGCTCGAAGTAGGCCGTCGGCTCATAAAGCCGGTTGAGGACCGCGAAGTAGCCGTCGAGGAGCGCCTCGCGGGACATCTTCAGGGGGATGACGTTGGTGCCGAACGCGGAGCGGTCGGCGTAGTCGAGGCGCCCCTCGGCGGCGAGCCGGGCGTGCAACGGGGTCTTGGGGATGGCCGAGAGCATGCCGCTCATCGAGAACGCGATCCGGCTCTGCTGGATGAATTCGATCTGGCGTTCGATGATCGCCTCGTCGTCGCTGTCGAACCCCATGATCATGCCGCACCAGACCTCGATTCCGGCCCGCTGGATGGTGTGGACCTTCTCCGCCAGCGTCCCCCCCGCGCGGACGTTCTGGAACTTCTTGGTCTCGCGGAGGGCCTCCTCGCTGGGGCTCTCGATGCCGATGAACGTGGCGATGAAGTTGGCCTCGACCATCAGGTCGAGCAGCTCGGCGTCGTCGGCCAGGTCGATCGACGCCTCGGTGAAGAACGTGAGCGGATATCCGTTCTGCCGCTGCCATTCGGCGACGTCGCGGAGCACCAGCTTGATCGCCTTCTTGTTGCCGATCAGGTTGTCGTCGACGATGAAGACGATCCGCAGGCCGGTCTTCCAGATCGCCTCGAGCTCGGCGATCACCTGGGCGCTCGTCTTGATCCGGGGGCGGCGGCCGAAGGTCACGATGATGTCGCAGAACTCGCACTGGAACGGGCAGCCGCGGGAGAATTGGAGGCTGCCGAACGCGTACTTCCTCATGTCGATCAGGTCGAACCGGGGGGTCGGCACCTTCGACATGTCGGTCTTCTCGGCCTGTTCGTAGCGGAACTGGTGCAGGCCGACGGCCCACTCCTTGAGGAACTGGGGCCAGGTCTCCTCGGCCTCGCCGATGAAGACGACGTCCGGGTCGTCGTCGAAGTAGTCCTCCTGGACGGTGATCCAGGGGCCGCCGATCGCCACGAAGCAGCCCCGCTTCTTCAGCTCGGAAAGGATCTCGCGCATTCGGAACCGCTGCACGCTCATGCCCGTCATTCCGACGACGTCGGCCCGCGCGCAACGCTCCCAGTCGATCGGTCCGACGTTCTCGTCCATCAGCGTGACGGTGTGTTCGGCGGGCGTCAGCGCCGCCAGCAGCGGCAGACACGCCACCGGCAGGTTCGCCGATTTCCCCATGAACGGAAGCGCATGATCCATTCCCCAGTAGGAGGGCTCGAACCGAGGATTGATGATGACGACGTCTGCCATGATGAGCCTGGACCTTTTGAATCCCAAAATGTGTGAGACCAAAGGGAGAATCGCACGGGGGCGGAATCTTATGCTAGTCGAGGATCGGCGTTTATCCCAGTGCTCCGCCGCGAATTCCGGAAGTTCGGGGCGAGATGGCCGGTGCGGCCCTTGATCGCTACAATGCTCGATCTGGAGCGCGGCGGTCCGCCGCCGCTGGTTTTTGTGCAAAAGGGAGGCCGGTTCATCGGTCCCCGCATCCAACTTTCTTCGATTCGCATGCCGCCGAGCCGATTCCAGCCAGCAGAACCGACGACCCGGGGCCGCGACGCCGCGCCCGGCTTCGAGCCCCACGCCTGGTTGAAAGGGGGCCACGCCCAGACGGTCGGCGGTTGGCTGCTCGGCGGCGGTCGGCTTGAGCTTGACGCCGAGGCGGTCGAGGTCGACCTCGGCGACGGCGATCGGCTTTGCGTTCTGGAATCGATCCCCCCCGGTTGGAGGGCCGGCGACCCGGCCGCCGTGCTGCTTCACGGCCTGGCCGGTTCCGCGGGGGCGTCGTACCTGCTCCGGCTGGCGAACCGGCTGCTGGCGATGGGGGTTCGGGTGGTTCGGGTGAACCTCCGGGGCGCCGGCGAGGGTTTCGGGATGGCCCGGCGGATCTACCACGCCGGACGAAGCGACGACGTCCGGGCGGTGGTGCGATGGCTGGCGGCCCGGGCGGACGGCTCGCGGATCGCGGTCGCCGGGTTCTCGCTGGGGGCGAGCCTGGCCTTGAAGCTCGCCGCCGAGGCGGCCGAGCGGCCGGCGGCCGGGCTCGACTGCATCGTCGCCGCCAACCCGCCGATCGACCTGCTGGCGTGCGCCCGCAAGATGCAAGAGCCGGCGAACTTCGCCTACGATCGCAACTTCGTCCGCTGGCTGCGGCGCGAGGTGGACCGGCTCCACCGCCGGTTCCCCGACCTGGGGCCGGTCGACCTCCGGGGGGTCCGATCGGTCTACACGTTCGACGACCTGTACACCGCCCCTCGCAACGGGTTCGCCTCGGCCGACGACTATTACGAACGCTCGAGCGTCGGGCCGATGGCGGCTCGGATCGCCGTCCCCGGCCTGGTCGTGCATGCGGCCGACGATCCGTTCGTCCCGGTCGAGGCGTTTCGGACGGTCGCGTTCCCGGCGGCCGTCGATTTCGAGTTGTGCGCGCACGGCGGCCACATGGGCTACATCAGCCGCGCCCCCTGGCGGGGCGACCGCCGGTGGCTGGAGGCGCGAATCGCTGATTGGCTGGGGCGACGCTGGGGCGTCGACCGCCAGGCCGACGCGCAGGCGAGGGTTTGAGATCACCAGCCCGACGCGTCGAGCCGTCGGTCGGTTCAGTCGGCGGGGCGCTTGCGGTCGATCTCGGCCAGTTCGCCGCGGAGGAAGGCGTCGACGGCGTGGGGGTTGTCGAAGTCGAGCGTGAAGGAGACCCATTGGCCCGTGGATTCGTCGAGCATGGCGGCCCGGGTGGTCCCCGATTGATCCGGTCGACGGTGGCACCAGATGAGCCGATCGTCCTCGTTGGTGAAGCCCTGGCCGTCCCATTGGCCGACCCCGCCGACGGCTTCGCGAAGGGCGGTGCGCACCGAGAAGACGGCCTGGACGGCCTCGTCGCGGGCGCGCATCGCCTCGGGGTAGATCCGGATGGCGTAAATGGCGCGGACGGTTTCCAGGTAGTCGGCCAGCCAGCGGACGGCCGACGGCGGGCCGCCGGATTCGAGGCTGTCGATGAATTCGGCGACTTCCTCGGCGCCGAGGGTGTCGGGGCCGACGGGATTGCGCTCGATGGTCGCCCAGACGTCTTGCAGATCGCCGAGTTCCGGGCCCACCGCGAGGTAGTTGCCCAGCATCCCCGGGTGGTCGACCGACCAGACCACGCCGAAGGGGACCGCCCGTTGCAAGGCGGCCAGGGGGACGTCCCGGTCATTGACGGTCAATAGGCGGAGATAGTCACCCATCGGCCGACTCCGTCACCAAGTTCCCGACGCGGGCAACCGTCCCTCGCACTGAGAACGGGCGCGGGGAGCCTTCGGCGTTGGCGGCGCCGTCCCGCTCCACGGTCGAAACATGCGATTCAAACCCTCTCAGGAAATAGATTAGCAACGCTCCATTGATCATGCAAGGGATGAGGAACACCAGGACGTCGTCCCCCGGCCGTCCGCGACCGACCCACTCCCCGGCCAGCAGGCTTCCCAAGAGGGAGCCCAGGCCGGTCGTGAGCACCAGGACGATCGCCTGGACGCTGGCCCGGTGGGTCCGGGGGGCGCGGCCGTCGAGGAACACCTGGCCGCCGATGGTGAAGCAGCCGTAGCCGACTCCGTGCAGGACGCCCCCCCCCACGGCCAGCCAGAGCGGCGGATTCACCGCCAGCGTGGCGAACCGGACGAGCCAGGCCGTGATCCCCGCCGCGATGGTCCACTTGCAGCCGAACCGGCCGAGCAGCCAGGGCAAGGCCGCCAGCGCGGCGACCTCGGGGACCTGGCCCAGCGTCATGGCCGTCGAGATCCAGGGCCGCGGCAAGCCCCGCGCGGCGAGGTACCCCGGCATCGCCTGATAGACCAAGGGGGTCGTCAGAGCCACGCCGAAGGCCGTGATCAGATAGACCCGGACGTCCGACTGGCGGAGCACCTCAAGCCCTTGCCACAGGTTCGCCCCCCCGGTCGCGGCGGTCGCCAGCGGCGGGGTGTGCGGCAGGAAGGCGGAATAAACCGCCATCACCAGCGACAGCGCGGCGGCGATCGCGAACGCCTCGTGCATCCCGGCCGTCGGCCGGGTCGGATTCGCCAGCATCACGGCCGAGACCAGCCAACCCACGGCCATCCAGCCGATCGTCCCCCAGAGTCGCACCGCCCCGTACTCGCGGCCGGGGGCGTCGAGGTTCCGCATCGCCAGCGAGCTGCTCAGCCCGTTGGTCGGCGCGATGAACGACCAGTAGGCCAGGAACACGAGGAACAGCGCCAGCGGGCTCGCGACCCAGCCCGAGGCCAGGGCCGCCAGGATGAGGCCGCCGATCGCGTAGGCCAGCGCCAGGAACCATTGCGTCGGCATCAGGCGGTCGACGAGCTGGCCGGCGCCTAGCGGCAGCGCGACGGCCGCCAGGGCCTGCGAGGCGAAGATCCAGCCCCGCGCCCTCCCCTGGACCCCCAACTCGCCCAGGTGGACCCCCAGCAGGGGCCAGAACGACCCCTGGACGGCGTAGAGCAAAGCCATCATCAAAGAGAGCCGCCATCGGCCACGCGTCTTCATCACCGCTCCGTTCCCGACGTCATCACCCCCGGATCGGGATCAATGTTACAGGGAAGCTCACACGCCCCCAAGACCAGTCTCGATGATGATTCCGCGAAACGCCGGGCCCCGCCCGCGACCCGCTCGGCGGCGGGCCGGTTTCGGCCGACCGTCTGTCGCCGTCCGATCGACCGACGTTACAGTAGAGGGATCGGGGCGAGGTCAAGCGCCGCGCCGTCGCCGATCTCTCCAAACCTTCCCTGGACTCGTCTCAGCCGCCATGCTCTGCCGACTGATCCCGTACCGTGTCGCCGAAGGCCCGACGAACATGGCGATCGACGAGGCGCTGCTCGACCTCGTCGCCGGCGATCCGACGACCGCCTGGCTGAGGACCTACGGCTGGTCGACCCCCACCCTCAGCCTGGGCTACTTCCAGCGCTGGGCCGACGCCCTGGCCGAGCCCCGATGGCGGTCGGCGGCCACGGTTCGACGGGCCACCGGAGGGGGCGCGATCTGGCATGAACACGAACTCACCTACGCGATCGTGATTCCGTCCCGACACCCGCTCTCCCGCCCCAACACGGCGCTTTACCGCGCGGTGCATGCGGCGATCGCCTCGATCCTGGCGGGGCGCGGCGTCGACGCCCGGCGGCACGGCGACCTCGCTTCCGCTTCGGACGCGCCGCATCCGTTCCTCTGCTTCGCCGATCGCGACGGCGAGGACCTGGTCGCCGACGGCTCGAAGCTGGTCGGCAGCGCCCAGCGCCGCCGCTCGGGGGCGATCCTCCAGCACGGCTCGTTGCTTTTGAGGCGGTCGAAGACCACCCCGGAGCTTGCCGGCGTCGCCGACCTGGCCGACGAGGCGGCCGACCCGCGCGCCTGGTCGGACCTCGTCGCCGAGCCGCTTTGCCGGGCCCTGGGGATGGAGCCGGCCCTCGGCGTCCTCCCCGACGACTTCCCCGACCGCGTCGACCGTCTCGAACGGACCGTCTATCGCGATCCGAAGTGGAACGCCAGACGGTAGGCGAGGTCGATTCAGTCGCCCAGGCGGCGGCCTCGGGTCGCGGTGAGGTCGTTCGAGGCGGCCCACTGGCCGAGGTCTCCCCGGGAGATGGCGACGGCCATCAGGTCGGGGAAGAGGTCGGGCGTGCAGGCGAAGACCGGGATCCCGAGGTCGGCCATGCGCTGGGCGTTGGCGTGGTCGTAGCTGGGGGCGCCGTCGTCGTTCAACGCCAGGAGGCCGACGGCGCGCGCGCCGGACCCGACGATCTCGCCGAGGAGCCTGAGCATTGCGTCGCTGCCCGGCCCTTCGTAAAGGTCGCTGATGAGGACGAGGATGGTCTCCTCGGGGCGGGTGATCAGGCCCGAGCAATAGGTGAGCGCGCGGACCGTGTCGGTGCCGCCGCCGAGCTGCGTGCCGAAGAGGACGTCGACAGGATCGTGAAGCTCGGCCGTAAGGTCGACGACGGCCGTGTCGTAGACGACGACGTGGGTCTTGAGCGAGGGAAGGCTCGCGAGCACCGCGCCGAAGATCCCCGCGTAGACGACCGACGTGGCCATCGAGCCGCTCTGGTCGATGCAGAGGACGATCTCG
>CALCIC010000585.1 GCA_937907405.1 uncultured Isosphaeraceae bacterium
AAGCCCCACGACCCTCATCCGGCCGTGCCGGCCACCTTCTCCCGGGGGGAGAAGGGAATTCGGTCCTCGCTTCTCATGTGATCTCAACGCAAACGGCGCAACATCAAAACTCGCGCGTCGGGCTGACGGTCAGGGGCGAGCGGCGAATCGCGCGGGGCGGGTCAGCTCGACGATCTGGAACCGGCTGGGGATGTGGGTGGCGTGGGGATCGTTGTCGTAGGCGATCAGAAGCCGAACCGTGTTCGGGGCGGCGGCGGCGGCCTCGGGGGGAGCGGGCAGGACGCAGATCCCCTCGGCCTTCATCGCGGCCTCGAAGACCCAGAGCTGCTCCGCGACCGTCGTCGCGCCCCCGGCCGCCGCGATCGCGTCGTCGGCGACGAACCAGAGGGTGTTGCCGTGAAACGCGTTGAGGTCGTCCTCGGTCGTGGTGACGACGAGAAAGCCGTGCCAGGCGGGGAGATATTCAAGCGACGTGAGCTGCGACCGCACGCCCTCGCGCGAGCCCGGCTCGAAGGCGAACAGCGGGGCCGTCGGCAGTTCGGCGTCGGCGGCCGGGGGCCCGGAAAGGTCGGTCGCGAACGCCCGGACCAGGTCGTCGGGCTGCCGAAGGCCGATCACCAGTTCGCGACGGGGCTTGCCGGCGGTCTCGGTCTCGCGGATCGCCAGCCCTTCGATCTTGCGCTGGTCGATCGCGGTCTGAGAAAGGCCCTGGTCCTTCAGCGCCTTGACCAGCCCGGCGTCGATCCGCCATGAGACGACGGAGGCGTCGTCGATCGTCGGCGCCGCCGTCGGCCCGGTCAGGCGGAACCGGAGCAGCTTCGCATGCTGATTCCGCTCGTCGGCGGTCTTCCCCGAGTGCGAGCCGACGACGTAGTAGGCGGCTTCGGAATCGCGGGCCATGCCTTCCCACTTGGCGGACTTCGGGGTCTCCTGGGGGAATCCGGGGCTGACCAGGGGGGCGCCCGTCGGTCGGCCGGTGGCGGTCTCGATCACCCGGAGCGGCACCTTCTTGTCGTGGGCGACCAGCATGAGCCGGCCGTCGCCGATCGGCTGGACGCCCGAGGCTTCCAGCACGCGGTCGAGCGCGGCCGTCTCGGCGCCGTCGAGGAACGGGGAAGGGAACGTGATCGGCTTGACCTGGACCTCGCCGGCCGAGACGGGGGCCGTCCCGGGGAGCCAGGGGGCGACGGTCAGGGCGAGCCCCAGAGGGAGAAGTCGTTGCGAGAGCGTAGCGCGGCGTGTGATCGTCATGGCGTCCGTTTCCGGCGAGGAGGCCCGCCTCATTCCAGGTCGATGGGGTAATCGGACTTGTCGCCGCTGACCTCGACTTCGATTTGCGAGGAGCTGGGCGAATGGTACTTGAGCGGCAGGGCTTTCCGGTTCAGCCCCGAGATCGAGATCCGGTGCGCTCCCACGACGGCGCCGTCGCCGCTGTTGAAGGTGGTCAGGGTGTAGCGGCCGTCGGACTGGATCTCGCCGTGGGCGGGCCGGCCGGCGTCGGGTTCGAAGACGACCGTCCCCCTGGTCAACGGGGCGCCCTTGTACGTCACCAGGCCCGAGACGGGCACGGGCGTTGAAAGCCTGGCGGCGGCCTCCGGCGCGCCGCCGCATCCGGCGCCGGCGCCGAGCGAGAGAACCAGAGCGGCGAGCCTCGCCACGCGGCGGTTGAGGATCACAAGAAAAATCATCGGATTCCAATCAATCAGGATGGGAGGACGTTCGCTCAGTACGCGTCCGCCGACACGACCTCGCCGCCGGCGATCGACCCGAGGGCGCGCCAGGTGACGGGGCTGACCGAGTTCTTGACGAAGCGGACGCTGCCGTCGGCGAACAGCGCGTTGACGCCGCCGGAATGCTTGCTGGTCGCGGCCAACGACATGTAGGTGGGGCCGCCGTCGTTCTCGTCGACCGAGTCCCAGTCCATTTCGAGGACCTGGCCGCCGCCGGTGAACCCGGTCGCCCGGCTGAGCGCCTTGACTCCGGGGTTGGGGGCCATGGCCGTCGTGAACCCCGAGTAGTAGACGCCGCCGTTGCACCACCGGGTGTGGCCGATCGGGCCGCCAGCCTTGATCTTGCCGGTCTTCGCGCCGCAGCCGGCGAGCAACTGGGTAAGCGCCTGGATCGACGCCGCGCCCGGCGCGGGGACGTTGGTCGGGCTCCAGGTTCCGACGCTGGCGTCCGACGGCGCGCTCGGCGTGCTGAGGCAGCCGCGCATCTGGGCGTGGCCGATGGTCCCTTCCGAGACCATCAGGGTGTTGCTCAGGCCGTCGGTCACCATGGCGATCCGCCGCGCGTAGTTGGGGCCGAACAGCGAGCGGTTCATCGGGCCGACCGAGTTGGTCGCGCCCCAGTTCACCGACCAGACGTACCAGTCGCCGTCGCAGGTGCCGTAGCTGGTCGTCGCGTACCCCGTGCTTCCCAGCGAGCCGTCGTCGTTGTGCGCCCCCGGATCGCTCGGGCAGAACAACAGCGACAGCGGCGTCCCGGCCACCGTCGTGTTCGGCGGGTCGCTGTAGGTGAGACTGAAGTTCATCGCGTTGTAGAGGCCCCCCTGCTCCCAGAACGGGGCCACCCGGGCGAACGCGCTCCACGACGACTCGAACAGCCAGGTCCCCGGCTTGCCGGTCGGCGCCGGGACGAGGATCGTCGTCGGCGGGAACGCGCCCGCCGCGCTCTCATAGTTGTGGAACGCCAGGCCGATCTGCTTGAGGTTGTTGACGCACTGCGCGCGGCGGGCCGCCTCGCGCGCCGCCTGCACGGCGGGCAACAGCAGGGCGATCAAGACCGCGATGATCGCGATGACCACCAGCAACTCGATCAGCGTGAACGCGGAACGATCGGCGTCGGAACGGGAGACGATCATGGGGGGAGGCTCGGCTCTTGGAATTTGGAAACGTGCGTCGCCAAAGGAACAGGAGCGTCACCTTACCCGGATCGAATTGAGATGTGATGAAGACCGCGTGGCAATGTCGCGAAGATCGACGCCCCGGCTCGCGGAACTCGTCGCCTGATTGCAGATCAGTCGGCTTTGGCGCATGGCCGCTCGCTGCTGGTGCAGGTTGAGCGCGGCCGCTGGTTCCGATGCGCGGCGGCAAGTCGCCGGGCCGCCGCGCATCGCGTCGGCGTCAGTTCGCGGTCACGCCTTCCGGCGATCGATGGCCTAATCGTCCATGACGCATGGCCATTTTATGCCCAGGCGACGCCCAGCCCGGCGGCGCGGCGGAGATCCGGAATGTGACGGGCCGCTTCGGCGGCTCTTCGCTCATGTATTGAACCAACTTCGGCGCGTAATAAACCGTGCCCGCGACGATCAGAATCAGACCCAACCAGGTCGCGAAATCTCCAAGCTGACGCATTTCCGGAAATCCTCCCGTTTCAATGGTCTGTCGACCGCGCCGATTCCCATCCGGGATCGATCGCTCGCGCCCACCGTTTCATCCATCATCCGCTGGTCGCCCTTCCTCGCCCGCAAACCTCTCCCGCCGCCTCGACCCCTCTCGTCTTATTCTACGGGTATTCGGAGATTCGTTAAGACTCGCGCAATCTTTCGCGGGGAGCGTCTCAACGGCCTCCCTCCTCGTTTTTTCGAAGTCGTTCATTAAGCTTAGTATGTTTCCAGAGTGACGACTTTCGCGTGTTTTTGTGACCTGGATTCGGGGGGGCTGGTGGCGGATTCGGCGTGTTTCCTGCAACCGGTCGAATTCGCGAGGGATTCGGCGGCGGCGCAAGCTCACGAGGCTCTACATGCAATATTCGAGCCGTCGACTTGCGTTCTTCGACGCGATTTCGCCCGGCGATCGAGCCCGGCGGGTTCCTCGGGCCCTGGAAATGACGTATATGTCAAAAGGAGGGGCGCGCGAGGTGGAGGCGGAGCAGCAGGAGGAGGGGTGATGATGCGCGGCTGGATTCTCATGATGGGCCTGGCGACGCTCGGCGCGGGGGCGGGGCGGGCGCCGAACGATCCGCTGCGGGTCGAGCCCGATCAGGCGGTTTTCCGGCTCGACGAGGTGGGGTTGTACCGCGTCGGGGTGGCCTACCGGGGCAAGCCGGAAGAGGAGTTCCCGATCGGCTGGTCGGGGCCGTTCGAGGACCGGACCGGGATGGCGCTGGCGCCCGACGGCGTGCGCAACGGCCGCGCCTCGGTGTTGCAGCACTGCCCGTGGCGGGGGGGGACGGGGACCGCGTTCCAGGAGTTCCACGTCCAGCTTCCGTCCTGCCGGCGGATTCTGCTCCGCGGGGCGGCCGCGCTCCGCGGCGACGCGACGGGGGCGGGCAAGTCGGACGGCGTCGCGTTCCGGATCAAGGCCGACGGCAAGCTGTTGCTCGACGTCTTGCGGACCGATTCCGCCTGGAAGCCGTTCGAGTTCGATCTCACCGCCGAAGCCGGCCGCCTGCTGGTCCTCCGGTTCGAGACCGATCCCGGCCCCAAGGACGACGCCAGCTTCGACTTCGGGCTCTGGGCCGACCGCGCCCTGGTGTTCGAGGGCTTTCAACCCCCGGCGGTCGTCCACCCCGCGCCCCCGGCGACGTCGGTTCGGGGGCTCGTCTCGAGGGTCGGCAAGGGGCTCGCGCCGCCGGCGACCACCCCGGTTCGGTACGAGGTCAAGCGCGACGGCGACGCCTTCTTGCTCGGCTCGCGCGACGATTACGGCGGCTTCACCTTCCGCTGGAGCCTGCCCAGGGCCGAGGCCGAGACGGGCGTCCTGGGCGCGATCGTGCTGGAGGCCGACCGCAAGGGGGCGCCGACGGCGGTCGTGCCGCTGGCGACCTCGGCCCGGATCGGCTGGAACGCCCCGGCCGAAGCGCTCGAAACCCGCTGGGAGGACGCGACCGGCGGCGGCGATCCGGTCCTGGTCCGCACGTTCCGGGTCGGCGGTCAGGTCGCCGCGCTGCGGGTCAAGGGGGCGGTCGCGGGCCGAAGCCTGGCGCTCGACGTCGAGATCGACAAGTCGGTCGCCGCCTGGATCGACGGCGGCGGTTGGGGGCCGGTCGCCCGCCGCCGCGAGGTCCCGACGCCGTACTACGACGGCAAGATCGACTTCTTCCCCGTCGAGGACCTGTTCGTCTCCTCCGGCCTCGACTGGACGGCCTCGGCGGCCTCGGCCCACGACGGGATGCGGGCGCGGTACGAACCGCTGACCGACGAAACGCGGCTCAAGGCCCGCGAGCGGGTCCTGTTCTCGGTCGGCTGGAACCTGGACGACGTCTTGCCGAACATCCCCAACGCCCCCTCGCCGCACATCAAGGACCTGTCGGCCCGAATCGTGCTCGACGTCTGGGGAGGCCGGTTCGCCGACGTCGCCAAAAAGCTGGAGACGCTGGCCGACTACGGGATCGAACGGTGCGCGGTGATCCTCCACGACTGGCAGCGAAGCGGCTACGACAACGCCCTCCCCGCGCACTATCCGGCGGCCGACGACAAGGGGGGCGAACCCGGCCTGCTCACCCTTAAGGCAGTCGGCAAGCGGCACGGCCACCTCGTCGCGCTCCACGAGAATTACGTCGACTACTACCCGAACTATGAGAGGTTCGACGAGAAGGACGTCGCCGTCGACTCCAAGGGAAAGCGGATCAAGGCGTGGTTCCACCCCGGCAACAAGATCCAGTCGTTCGCGGTCAAGCCGACGGCCATGCTCCGGCTGGCGGAGTCGCAGTCGCCTGAAATCCACAAGCGGTACGGCACCGATTCGAGCTTCCTCGACGTCTGCTCGTCGGTGGTCCCCTGGTTCCACGTCGACCAGCAGGCGGGGCTCGAAGGCTCGGGGACGTTTCAGAGCGTCCGCCAGACGCACCGCGCGCTCTGGTCGTTCCTGCGGAAGACGCACGGCGGCCCCGTCCTGGGGGAGGGGAACCACCACTGGTACTGGTCCGGCGAGCTCGACGGCGTCGAGGCCCAGTTCGGCTCGGGATGGCCGTCGAACGCCGGGCGGTCCGCCCCGCTTCTGGTCGACTTCGACCTGTTGAAGATCCACCCGCTTCAGGTCAACCACGGCATGGGCTATTACGAGCGGTGGTGGGACAGGGCGGAGCGGCCGATCGGCGGCTTGCCCCCCGTGGTGGTGCTCGACCAGTACCGGATGCAGGAGGTCGCGTTCGGCCACGCCGGGTTCCTGGGCGGAAACGTCTGGTCGTCGATCCCGTTCGCCTGGCTGGAATCGAACCTCGTCGGCCCGGTGATGGCGCGGTACGGGCCGGCGATCCCGACCCAGATCACCTATGAGCGAAACGGACGATGGGTCGACGCCTCGGCCGTGGTCCGCTCGGGCGACGCGAAGGCCGACGCCTGGAACCGCGTCCGGGTCCGATACGACGGCGGCCTGACCGTCACAGCCAACCAGTCGGCCGAGCCGCTCGTGGTCGACGGCGTCTCGCTCCCGCAATACGGCTGGATCGCCAAGGGGGGGGGCGTGACGGCCGGGACGACGCTCCGCGACGGGATCGTGACCGATTCGGCCGAGACCGCCGGTTCGTTCTTCGCCAACGCCCGATCGGCCGTCGACTGGAACTTCTCGGGGGTCAAGCGGATTCGCCCCACGGTCGAATCGTTCCGCCAGACCGGCCCCCGGCGGTTCGCCGCGACGTACCGCTGGACGGTCCACGAAGCCCCCGGGGCGGATTATCACATCTTCGTCCACTTCAACAAGCCCGGCGGCTCGGACTCGGAGATCCTGTTCCAGCAGGACCACGCGGCCGGATCGCCGACCGGCCGATGGCGGCCCGGCTCGACGATGGCCGACGGCCCGCACGCGATCGCGGTCCCGCGCGACCTCCCCGACGGCGACTACGCCTGGACGATCGGCCTGCACGCGCCCGCCGCCGGCCGCGCCGCGCTGGAAGGGCCGGTCGACCGAACCGGCCGCAACCTGCTGGGGACGCTCCACGTCCGCGACGCCGGCGGGTCGCTGACGTTCACCCCCGAGGCCGGCGCCGGCCCCGACCGCCTGGCGGTCTCGCTGGCGAACTTGAACCGGGAGAACAAGGTGGTGGACTTCGGCCCGATCCGCACCGACGGCGGCGTGGCGATCGTCCGCGACGGCGCCGACTGGGTCGCCTGGACCTTCCCGCGCGACCGCCCGTTCACCCTGATCCTCGACTCGACCCGGTTCGGCAAGCCCCGGGAAGTGCGCTCCGAAGGGGGCGCCGCCGGCTTCCAGACCCCCCGCTTCGACGGCCGATGGTGGCGCCTCAAACCCAACGGCGCCCGCCTCTACCGCTGGCCCGCGGGGTGAGTCGACGGGGGTGGATTGAGCTTCAACGACATGGGCCGATCGTGTTACCTTACGGATGAACATTCACTCGAAAGGTCGAGAGCCATGTCGTCATCCCAACCCGCGCCGACTGACGCCGCCGTCTTCGGTCGACTCGTGAAACCTGATCGCGGCGACTTCTCGCCCGTCGCGGCTCGTGAAATCTTGAGCCTGCGTTTCGACGATCAGGACGTGGAGCGAATGTCCGAACTCTCCCTCAAGGCCCAGGACGGTACGTTGACCGCCGACGAACAAGCTGAAATCGAAAGCTATCGCCGGGCGGGTTATTTGCTTGGCGTCTTGTGGTCGAAAGCGCGCCTTTCCCTGAAGAGAGCCGGAACGGACGCCGCCGATGGACGCCGCGCTTGAGCGTTTGATCTGGATGCGGGCGCGTTCGCGGTGCGAATACTGCCGGCTGCCGCAAGAATTCTCCCCCGTCCCTCACCAGATCGATCATGTGATCGCCCTGCGCACTTCGTCTGGGACGGGCCGAACTTGATGGGGCGCACCCGCATCGGAAGGGCCACGATCGCCGTCCTTGAGATCAACCACCCCGAGTTCGTGGCCTGGCGCGAGGTGATGATCCACCAGGGCGAGTGGCCGGCGGGCTGAGCGCGGTTCGGTGGATCAGGCTTCATCGCCCTGGGCCGGACGTGTCGCCTCACGCGGGACGATTCACCCGGGCGGCCGTTGCGCGCGGGGCGTCACAAGCTTTCCAAAAACGCGACCAGGTCGGCGACTTCGGCGGGGGTGAAGGGGGCGCCGTCGGGATGCTGGACGTTAGATCGGAAGAGCACACGTCTGAACTCCAGTCACCTTGTAA
>CALCIC010000586.1 GCA_937907405.1 uncultured Isosphaeraceae bacterium
GGGGCCGTGTTCCCGGGGGCGGCGACCGACGCGTTCTGCCCGCGACGGGCGGGGTCGGGGGTCGCGGCCTCGATGGCGGGGGCGGCCTCGCCGAAGCGGACGAGGGTGCCGGCGAGCAGCGGCGTCGACGACGAGGCGATCAGGCCGTCGCGTTCTCGAAACGCGCCGGAGACCTGGAGTCGGTCGGGGCCGACCTTGCCGAGCACGTGGACCGGAACGTTGGTGACGTACTCGTGGCGGATCACCTGCACCTGCGAGGCTTCGGCCCCGGCCTTGATCGGCTTCACCGCCCCGACGGGGACCGTGGCGATCGCCGTGACGGGAACGCTCGAACTGCGGACGCGGAGGCCGGGCTCAAGCTCCCCCTTGGGGTTCGCGACCTGCACCCAGGCGGCCGCGAACGGCGCGGCCAGCTCGCGGAGCGGCTGGTAGTCGTCGGTCGACAGGAGCGGCCCGATCGATTGGACCCTGGCGGTCTGATCCTCCTCCTCGACCTGGATCACCAGCTCGCCGCCGATCTTGGCGTTGCGGCGGTCGACCGGAACCTGCGCCTTCAGGGACGAGACGTCGGCGAGTTCGGCGATCACGGTCCCCTTGAGCACGAACTGCCCGGCGGCCACCGGGGCCTCGATGATCCGGCCCGGGAACGGGGCGCGGAGCGTCAACCGATCCAGGGAGATCTGGGCCAGCTCGACGCGCGCCTCGGCCGCCTCGATCTGGGCCTTGAGGAGCGGTTCGACGGCGGTGGGCGCCTGGATCGTCTGCTTCTCCTTGAGCTCCGCCCGGGCGATCTTGAGCAAGGCGGCGGCCTCGGCGCGGTCGAACTGGACGATCTCCTGCGACTGCCGAACCGTCGCGCCCAGGCCGGCGTCGACGGTCCGGATCAGCCCGTCGGCCGGGGCGACGATCAAGACCCTCCGGATCGGTTCTAGCGTCGACACGACCTGAAACTGCTCGGGCATGATCAGGTCGAGCGGGATCGCGTCGATCGTCGCCGAGGTCGGCACGCTCTGGCCGCGCGCCTCGGACAGGAGGAGGACGAAAAGGCCGACGCAGAGAACGCGCGCGCTCGATCCAACCGGGGATTTCATAAGCAGCCTCGCAAGACGACGCGTCTGAAAAGCGAGAGACGACGGGGATTTGAGAATTCGTCGATCGGTCTCACCCTCAAGGCTAATTCGGTCGTCGTCGGCCGTCAACCGGCTCTCATGAGTCTGCGCCGGTTCCTCGGGGCTTCCCTAATACAAGCCCGAAGCGCCAGCGAGTGCATTTTCCGTCAGCCGTTCGGACGATGCACTCGCTGGCGATTCGGGCTTGCATGACGAAATCCAGGCGTCTCGATACGGTCTGAAGGCTATCCATCGGGTCGAGAAAGAGGTACGATCGGCCTCATCCATCCGCCGGCATCTCTCTGCCGGGTCGACCTGATCGATCAACCGGGAAAGGCGACGAACAATGGCCAGCGAGCAGTACACGAGGCGTGGTTTCGTTGAGACGGCGGGCGCGGCGGCGGGAGTCGTCGCGACTTTCGGCGCGCCGGCGATCGGTCGGGAAGAGGCCCCGAGCAAGCGGCATCGGTTGGGGCTGATCGGCGCGGGGAGCCGCGGAGGGCAGCTCCTGAAGACGTTCCTCGCCGAGAAGGACGTCGACGTCGTGGCGATCGCCGACGTCGACGACCACCACGCCGGCGAGGCCGCCGACCGTGTGAAAGAGGTGAAGAAGTGCGAGCGGCCCGCGGTCAGCCGCGACTATCGGGAGATGCTCGACCGCAAGGACGTCGACGCCGTCATCATCGCCACGCCCGACCACTGGCACGCGATTCCGACCATCGCGGCCGTCGCGGCGGGCAAGGACGTGTACGTCGAGAAGCCCGTCGCGCACAACGTCGCCGAGGGCCGCGCGATGATCGACGCCGGCAAAAAGCACGACAAGATCATCGCCGTCGGCACCCAGCAGCGGTCGTCGTCGCACTTTCAGAAGGCCGTCGAGATCGTCCAATCGGGCAAGCTCGGCAAGGTGTTCTGGGTCCAGACCTGGAACTTCGAGAACATCAGCCCGACCGGCCTCGGCCGCTACCCCGACGGCGAGCCGCCGTCGCACGTCGACTACGACCGCTGGCTGGGCCCCGCGCCGCTGCACGCGTTCAACCCCAACCGGTTCCACCTGCTGTTCCGCTGGTACTTCGACTACGCGGGGGGCATGATGAGCGATTGGGGCGTCCACCTCAACGACATCGTCCTCTGGGCGCTCAAGGCGAAGGGGCCCGAGAGCGTTTACGCCACCGGCGGCGTGGTCACGTCGGACGACGACCGCGACACGCCCGACACCCTCCAGGTCGTCTATGAATTCCCCGGCACGACGTTGACCTACTCGATGCGCAAGGGGAACGGGCTGAAGTTCAACGGCCACGACTACGGCATCCTCTTCTGCGGCACTGACGGCAGCCTGATGCTCGACCGCTCGGGATACGAAGTGACGCCCGACAAGACGGTTCTTCCCTATGGGATCAAACTCGTCCACGGCGATCGGCCCCCCCGGAAGATCGACCTCGAACCCTCGAAGATGAAGGGGGTCGACGGCCAGGACGCGCACGTCCGCAACTTCCTCGACTGCCTCGCGTCGCGAGCCAGGCCGACGACCGACGTGCAGACGGCGCACTACTCGACGAACACCTGCCACCTGGGCAACATCGCCTACAAGCTCGGCCGCAAGCTGAACTGGGACGTCGAGACCGAGACGTTCAAGAACGACTCTGAGGCCAACGCGCATCTTGCGCGCGAGCCGCGCAAGGGATACGAATTGCCCATAGCCTGACGGATCGGCGAAAGCCGCCGCGAGCATCCCTTCTCCCCCCGGGAGAAGGCGCCCCGAAGGGGCGGATGAGGGTCGTCGGAATCGCCACGGATTTCGATTCTCGCGCGATCGACCTCGAAATCCCACGACCCTCAGCCGGCCTTCGGCCACCTTCTCCCGGGGGGAGAAGGGAATTTACTCGTCGTGTTTCTATCTCGAGATGAACTCATGCCACACGCCCTCGGGCCGATCCTTCGCATCCTGGGGCTCCTGGTCGAGCTGTTCGGGCTGGCCGTCCTGACGCTGTCGGGACGGAACGACGGCGCGGACGTCGGGGCGCGGCTGGGGATCGCCCCGAACACGATCTGGGCGATCATCCTCGTCGGCTTCGTACTCTGGGCGACCGGGACCGCGCTGAACTACCTGAACCGGAACGCCCCGCCGCGCGACCGAGACCCGGGCTGAGCGTCGCCGATTCCGCGCTCGATCACGATCACACTCACGAGGCCTTCGCGGGATCGCCGGGGGCGGTCGCCCAGGTGCTGCGCGGATAGCCTTTCTTGAGTCGCTCGCCGAATTCGTCGGCGCGGGGGGCGTTGCCCAACTGGCGGAACAGGCGCTCGAGCTGGAAGAGGGCCCGGGGATGTTCCTCCTTGTCCTTGGAGAAGAGCAGGTCGGTGTGGAGGTAGGCCAGGACGGCGTCCCTCGGGCGGCTGGCGGCGCGGAGGCAGTCGCCCAGGGTGTTGTAGGCCGACGACTGGGCGGCGAAGTCCTCGGCGGGGGCGGCGGCGATCACCTGGCGGACCAGCGCCTCGGCGTCCTTGTATTTTTTATCGCCGACGAGGCTCTCGGCCTTGGCCAGACGCGCCTCGCGCTGCTGGGTCGAGCCGTCGGGCGTCGCGGCGATCAGTTTGTCCAACTCGGCGATCGCGCCGGCGTGATCGCCGCGACGGGCGAGGATCTTGGCCTTGAGCACCGCCGCCCGCTCCGAGGCGTTGGGCAGCTTGGCGAGCGCGGCGACGGTGGCCTCGGCCCCGTCGTAGTCGTCGGTGTGCATCTGAAGCCGGGCCAGGTTCGCGCGGGCCGCCACGATGTAACGACTGCCGGGATGAGCCTGAATGAAGGCCGTGAGCCGCTGCTTGGCCTCGTTCATCTGATCGGGCTCGACGAGGGCCTGCTCGGCGAGGGCGTCGGCCTCGTGGAACTGGGCGTCCTGGACGACGAACGGCTTGCCGACGGCCTCGGCGGCGGCCTTCTTGTACTGGACGACCGCCTCGGCGTACTGCCCGCTCGACTGCCGGGTCTCGCCGAGCTGGAGCGAGGCGGGCTGGCCGCTGTACTCGATCTGGGCGATCTGGTCGGTGGGGACCTTGATCGGCGTGACGCCGACCAGGACGACGACCTCGGCCGGCGATTCCGATTGGACGGTCCCGCGCACGGCCCCTCCCACGCCTTGCTTGAAGGTCGTGCCTTCGATCAGGGTGACGACGTCGGCCCGGAGGGGGGTCGAGGCGGCGGCCAGGACCGTACAACAAAGCAGGACCCGCCCGGAGATCCGGCCGGCGGTTCGCGAACGTCGAGGAGGCGTCATGAGGCGTAACCCTTGCGACACGAAGTGACGGAGACTCTGGGTTTGACGGGCCGCGGCGACCGCCCGTTCATTTCAACGTCGCCAGCAACTGTTCATACTTCTGCTTCATCTCGTCCCCTCCCAAACCCGGGTTGAGCCGCATCACCCCGACCAGCGCCTGCCGGGCCTTGGCCGTCTGCTTGTCCTTGTAGAGAGCTCGAGCGGCGTGGTACCAGGCGTCGTAGTAGGCTTCCGGGCGGGGCTTGAGCCGGCTGAGCTTCTGGGCGAGGCCCTGCCAGTGGGCGGCGGCTCGGGTCCAGGCCCCCTTGCCGACCTCGGCCTGGGCGTCGAGGAGCATCCCCTGCTCCACCTGGGGTTCGATGTAACGGTTGTAGACCTTGTCGCCGAGCACCTCGGCGAGGGCCGTCTCCGCCTCGTCGACCTTCTTCTGAATCCGCAGGGCCGTCGCGATCCTGAGCTTCGTCCGGAGCAGCCGCTCCGACGAGCCTTCCGAGTCGAGGAAAGCCGGATTCTGAACGGCCTCGTCGAGGACCCGCTTGAGGACGGCCTCGGCCTCGGCGCCGGCGTCGAGCGCCAGCAGTTGCTCGCCGGCCCACTGGAGCGACTCGTAGGTCTGGCCGGACTTGTTCTCGGTCAGCGCCTTCAAGAACGTGCGGAACGAGGCCTGCATCGCGGCCAGCGCCAGCGCGTCCTTCTTGGCGCGGACCCGCTCCAGTTCGCGTTCCAGCAGCTTTCCGAGCTTGAAGTAGAGCTGGGTCCGGTTCGCGCCGCCGCCGGCCTTCTCGATGGCCTGCATCGAGGCGATGGCCGGCTCGACCTGCCCGGCGTGGATCTGGGCGAGCAGATACGCCTCCATCAACCGGGCGTAAGCGGCCCCCGACTTGGACTGTTGCTGTTTGACGATCGGCTCGAGCAACTTGAGAGCCTCGGCCGCCTTGTCGGTCTCAGTCAGCGCCACGGCGAGGTCGGCGGCGTTGTTCAGAAAGCCCACGTCGCCGACGGCGGCGCCCCCCTTCTTCCGGGCTTCGAGCGTCTTCTGGAGCGCGGCGATCGCGGTCGCGGCCTCGGCGGCGGCCTTGGCGGCGTCGCCCTGGCGCTCGAGCGCCCGGCTCTTGGCCCAGTGGGCCGCGCCCAGCCGGCTTTGCGCCTCGTTCCATTTCGGGGACCGATCGCGGACGGCCGCGTACTCGGCGATCGATTCGTCGTACTGGCCTCGCCCCAAGATCGGAAGAGCACACGTCTGAACTCCAGTCACCTTGTAATCTCGTA
>CALCIC010000587.1 GCA_937907405.1 uncultured Isosphaeraceae bacterium
GCCTTGCGGCGTCCCGCCAGGCGGCGTGGATGCGTCGGGCGATCGTCGCGTAGCCGTCGGCGTTGGGGTGGGTGTCGTACCGCCAGTATTGGGGTGCGCCGCCGGCCTCGGCTTTTTCGAGGTCCTCGGTGGCGTCGGCCAGTGGACGGCCCATGCTGAGACACAGCGGCCCCAGGAACCGGTTTTGACTACGGTACTTCGGGTCGGTCGCAAGAGCTTCGGCGATGGTCCGATCCATGCCCATTTCGACGAGGGACGGGGCGTAACGGTCGTTGACCACCCCGCAGAACGGGACGTAGGCGAACAACAGCCGGGCGTGGTTCCTCTCGCAGACGTCGGCCATGCGCAGGAGGTACTGGAACGGCGAGCCCCCTTCCCGGAAGTCGTGCGCGAGCGCTCTCGGCATGTCGGTCGACTGATGGTACAGCCACGGATTGAGCCGGCCCGCCGTCATGTCGTCGTAGAGCGCGGGGGCCAGGTCCTCGGGGCGCCCCTTGCGGTCGCTCCAGGGGTTGGTGGAATCGGGCACGGGGGCGAAGAACCGGATCGGCGAGTGCGGCCATCGGCGATAGATCGGCTCTTCGTAGATCGCCCTGTCGGCGAGCACGGCGAGCCTCGGCCGCCACCAAAGCTCGGAAACGTCGGCGAACGGCCGCGCCGGAGTGTCGAAGACGGGCAAGTATTCCGGGGCCGGCAGGTCGTTGGCGTAAAGCACGACCACGACGTCGGTCGGCCTCAACAGCGAGACCGCGTCGCGAGTCAGGAGCAAGAGGTGGGGCAGGCTGGCGGCGATCACGCCGAGGTTGACGACCTCGGCGGCCGTCCCCTCGCGCTTCAAGATCCGCGACCATTCCGCGGTGATCGTCGACTCGTCGCCGACCCCCTCTCCCTCCGTCACACTGTCGCCGATCACCAGAATCCGCCGCCGTCCCAGGCTCGGCTCGATCGCGAAATCGGGCCCTCGAAACCCGTAAAGGTTCAGATCGTGAACCGCCGAGAACCCGTCCGGCCGGCTCTCCAGCTTGAGCCGATCGTAGACGAGCCCTCGATTCATCGCCTTGCCGAACTGCGGATGGACCTGCGCCATCTGCTGATAATGGATCCGGTTGAACCCTTTCACTTCCGGCAAGGGGAACAGAAGGCGGAACAGCGCCTCTTGCCCAACGAGCACGAGCGACAAGGTGAGAAGTCGAAACAACCATTGCCGACGCCTCCACCCCTTGCGCGGCGCCGGGGAAGCCGCGGCCCTCGCTCGCTGCGTCTCCGACGTTGACAGACCTCGGCTCTCGACGTCCGGTGCTGACATGAGTCCACATACCCCGCTCGTTGATTCCTCGGAGGGCCTCGGCTTCATTCAGCATAAGTGCGAGACGGCCGCCCCGCCACTGGAAGACCGCCAGGGGTCGAGCTGCAAACGCGTCGATCCGGGCCGCTCCGCCGCACGAACGCGCGAGTCCGACCCTTGTCTCCGCCTCGGCGATCGATTAAAGTTCAGCCTGACTGTGATGAACGGACGTCGGGTGGAGGCTGGTCGGCGTGTCGCTTTCGGAAACCAATCTTGAGGGCCTTCCCAAACGTCGGGGGAAGGTCCGCGACGTCTACGACCTGGGGGATCGGTTGCTCCTGGTCGCCACCGATCGAATCAGCGCGTTCGACTGGGTCTTGCCGACCCCGATCCCCGACAAAGGGCGCGTTCTGACCGGCCTGAGCGGGTTCTGGTTCGACCGCCTCGGCGTGCCCAACCACCTGATTTCCAGCGACGTCGCCGATCTGCCTGTCAAGCTGTCCGACGAGGCTCGCGAGGAGCTGCGCGGGCGGTCGACGCTGGTCCGCAAGGCCCGGGTCGTTCCGTTCGAGTGCGTCGTCCGGGGCTACCTTTCCGGGAGCGGTTGGAAGGAGTATCGGGCTTCGGGGACGGTATGCGGGATCAGGCTGCCCGAGGGCCTGGTCGAGAGCGACCGCATCGAGCCCGTCTTCACCCCGGCGACCAAGGCCGAGACCGGCCACGACGAGAACGTGCCGTTCCAGGTCATGGCCAACGCGATCGGGACCGAAGTCGCCGAGATCCTGAGAACTCTGAGCCTCGACGTCTACGACAAGGCCGCCGTTTACGCCCGTTCGAAGGGGCTGATCCTCGCCGACACCAAGTTCGAGTGGGGTTTCGACGACCGCACCGGCGAGCTGCTCCTGATCGACGAGGCGCTCACGCCCGACAGCTCGCGGTATTGGTCGATCGCGACCTACAAACCAGGCGGGCCGCAACCGTCGTTCGACAAGCAGTTCGTCCGCGATTGGCTGGAGGCGACGACCTGGGACAAGGGGAGTCCGCCCCCGACGCTTCCGGACGACGTCGTCGCCCGGACCCGTTCCAAGTATATTGAAGCCTACGAGCTGCTCACCGGCCAGGCCTTCCCCTGGCGCTGATCCGCCTTGACCGGCCTTCCCCTGTGTTTTTTCGAGTCGATGGAAAGACCCCGCTCATGCTCCGCTACTTGACCGCCGGCGAGTCGCACGGCCCGGCCCTCACGGCCATCGTCGAAGGTTTCCCCTCGGGGGTCGAGATCGACAAGGCGTTCATCGACCGCGAGTTGGAGCGTCGCCAGGGGGGCTACGGACGCGGCAAGCGCCAGAAGCTGGAGACCGACCGCGTCATCATCGACTCGGGAACGTACCATGGCGTAACCACGGGCGCTCCGATCACCCTTCGCCTGATCAACAACGACGCCAAGCTGGAGCGCCTGTCCGAGCCCTCGGCCCCCCGGGGAGGGCATATCGACCTCGCCGGGTCGATCAACTACCAAACCGGCATCCGCCAGGTTCTGGAGCGAGCCAGCGCTCGCGAGACGGCGCTGCGGGTCGCGGTCGGGGCGCTCTCGCGGCTGTTGCTTCGGGCGGTGGGGATCGAGGTGTTCGGCTACGTCTCGGAGTTGGGGGGGATCGCCGCGCCGCCGCTCGGCCGCGACTTGGCCGTCCGCGACGCCAGCCCGGTCTACACGCTCAATCCCGAGGCTGATACGGCGATCGTCGCGGCCATCGATGCGGCCCAGAAGGCGGGCGACACGCTCGGCGGCGTGGTCGAGACGATCGTCACCGGTTGTCCGATGGGCCTGGGGAGTCACGTCCAGTACGACCGAAAGCTCGACGCCCGGCTGGCCGCCGCCGTGATGAGCGTCCAGGCGATCAAGGCCGTCGAGATCGGCCTCGGAGCGGAGGCCGCCCGTCGGCCCGGCTCGCGGGTGATGGACCCGATCCAGTTCGATCCCGGCCATTCCGCCGACGACCGCCGCTTCGGCTTCCGCCGTCCGACGAACAACGCGGGAGGGGTCGAGGGGGGCACGAGCAACGGCGAGCCGATCATCGTCCGCGCGTTCAAGAAGCCGATCAGCACCCTCGCCGCGCGAGGGCCGTCGATCAACATGGCGACCAAGAGCCCGACGCCCGCCTCGTACGAGCGCTCCGACGTCTGCGCCGTTCCCGCCGCCAGCGTGATCGTCGAGAACGTCGTCGCCTTCGAGATCGCCGCCGCCGTGGTCGAAAAGTACGTCGGCACCAGCCTCGAAGCCGTCCAGGCCGCCATGACCGCGATCCATGATCTTAGCCGAATGCACCTGGCCGATTGGGGCGGAAGGCAAGAGCAGGGGGCTGGCTGATTCATCGCCGGCGGCCCCACTGGGTTCCAACAAGGCCGCCGCCTCTTCGTCGAGGAAGTGCAACTCGAAGTCGCCGTATCGGTATCGTTTGGTCCATTGGACCGCCTTCTCGTAGAGCGCGCGGGCGCCCCCGACGTCGCCCTGCCGGGCGAGGATCATCGACAGCACGAACCATTCGTAAGCGTCGCCGCCGTCGCGGATCGTCATCGAGCGCTCGACCGCTTCACGGGCTCTCGTCAGATCACCGTTGCGGTATTCGGCGAGGGCGAGAGTCATGAACGGACGTATGCCGCCGGCCTGGGTTTTGCGATTGTGGACTTTCTCCGAGGTCACCTCGACCAATCGTCGGGCCGCCTTGAGCGCGACTTCGGGCTCACGGAACGCGAGAATCGGGCAGAAGAGGCGTTGCCAGGCCGCGTGCTGGAGGATCGTGATGTCGGCGGGCTCGTCGTTCATCGCCTTGCGGCTCAGGTCGACGGCGGCCCGGAGGTGAGGGGTCGCCGCTTCCTTTTCACCGTGGCGCCAGAGCTCGGCGCCGAGATGGAATCGTCCTCGGCCAAGCGCGTTCCAACGCGAGGCCGACTTCCTCTGGGCCAGCAGCCTCTCGGCGGACGCGATCGACATTCGGTAGGCGGCCTTGGTGTTCTCGAAGTCGTCGGCGGCCGTGTAAAGAAGCGCGATCCGAATCCAGATTTCCGGCGCTTCCTCGACGATGCTCCCCTCGTCCTGCAGTGTCTTGAGGTACTCGTGATAACACGAGACGGCCTCCTCGACCACGTCGCGACGAGCAGAAACGAACTTGGGGTCGCGGTCGAGATCGGGGTTCGCCAACTTCTTGATCGGTTCCGTGATGCCGTTGAGCACCCAGTAGGCGTTGTCGGCGGCGAGCTCGGCTTCATGCCGGGCGTCCTCCGCGCTGTCCCTGGCCATCTCCAGGGCGCTGCTGGTCGCGTCGTGCGCCTGGCCGATCAGAAGCATGGAGACGGCGAGCATGACGACCGCCAGCGTCAAAGTGGCCAGGGCCGAGGCGACGACCGACGGGTGCCGGCGCCCCCATTTCACGGCGCGATCCCACCACGAAGGAGGCTTCGCCAGGATCGGCTCGTCGTCGAGGAACCGTTTCAGGTCGTCGGCCATCTGGCGGGCGGTCGTATACCGCCCCTCGACCTCGCGGAACATCGCCTTCTGAAGGATCGTCTCCAGGTCATGAGGAACCCTGGGGTCGATCCGACGGGCTGGCGTCGGCTCGGAGTCGGCGATCCTCCGAAGGATTTCCTGGTGGGTGGCGCCCGGAACGGCGGGAGTCAACGTCGCGTATTCGTAGAGGGTCGCCGCGAGCGAGTAGACGTCGGTTCGGTGATCGACGAACGCCCGGCGGCCGAGCGCCTGTTCGGGGCTCATGTAGCGAAGAGTGCCCATCAAGTCGCCGGTCATCGTCAGCCCTCGGTCCTCGCCGAACCGGGCCAGGCCGAAATCGGTGATCCAGAGGTTGCCGCGCGGCTCGATCATCAGATTCGAGGGCTTGACGTCTCGGTGGATCACCCCCTGGCGATGGGCGTACTCCAACGCCAGCGCCGCTTGCAGCCCCAACTTCGCGACCGCGCGATAGTGATCGGCCCCCCGTCGACCTGACCGTGCAAGCGAGGGGTTGGCCGAAGGGGAGGCGGCGGCGTTGGGCTTCGAGACTGAGGACGTCGGCGTGGTCGGGAGTGGGGCGGCGTCGGCGTCGGCGTCGGTGTGGTGATGAGCGAGATAGACGGTCGAGGGAACACCTTGGCGGGCCGTGGCGCCACTGTCCACCGTCGTGTCGGCGAGGCCGGACTCGACTTGCAGATCGTGGATCACGGCGGCCAGCGTTCGGCCCTCGATGAACTGCATGGCGTAATAGTGAACGCCGCGCTCGCAGCCGACGGCGAAGATCGGGACGATGTTGGCGTGATGCAACTGGGCCGCCGCCTGGGCCTCGATCTCGAATCGCCGGACGTGCTGGTAGTCAAGGGC
>CALCIC010000588.1 GCA_937907405.1 uncultured Isosphaeraceae bacterium
CCGCCGACAAGAAGCCGACCACGGCTGCGGAAAGCAACGAGGAAGCCGTCGACGTCCTCTTCAACCATCGCCCCTGAAGCCGCTTGCGTTCCGTATGCTCAGGCATCATGTCGAACCTCGCTCGTAGATAATGGATATCTGTGTCAAGTTATCGTTTTTTTGACCACGTCATTCTACAGAGTCCGAAATCGGCAATCAACCACCTCCAGGAAAATCGCCGAGGAAGGATGAACGATCAATCGCGTACTGGCGTTCTTGTATTCCATTCTTTGACCGTTGTGCCAGCGTCGACGGCCGTCCCTCGCCCTAGCTCTGAAGCCGGCCGGCGGCGAGCCACGACAGCAGCGCCGGCAGATAAATCAAGGTCGCGCGAAACAGCGCGCGGGCCGTCCGGTCGTTGCGACGCAGCCGAAACGCGACGGCGCAATACAATTGCCACGATCCGAGAGCGAGCGCCCAAACCAGGTACGTCGGGCCGGCGAAGCCGAGCCATGTGGGCAGGAGGCTGACCGGCACCAGGACCGTCGCCGTCGCCACGGCCTGAACGCCCGCGCGCCGCCCGGCGGGGTCGACGACCGGCAGCATCTTCAGTCCCGCCGCGCCGTATTCCCGCCGGTAGATCCAGGCGACGGCCATGACGTGCGGGAACTGCCACAGAAAGACGATCGTGAACAACGTCGCGGCCCCGAGGTCCAACGATCCGCCCACGGCGGTCCAACCCATCAAGATCGGCAGGGCCCCCGACACCGCGCCCACGGCGGTGTTCGCGGTCGACCGCGACTTGAGCGGCGTGTAAACGCCCACGTAGATCACCCACGTAAGCGCGCCGATCGCGGCCGTCGGCGGATTGACGAACACGGCGAGATAGGCGACGCCGGTCAGGGCGGCGGCGGCGCCGAACAACGCCACTTCCCGACTCGTCATTCGCCCGGCGGGCAAGGGGCGGTCGGCCGTGCGGCTCATCAAGGCGTCGGATCGCGGCTCTAGCCACTGGTTCCAGGCGCTGGCGCCCGCGGCCACGAGGAACGTGCCGAGCAACGTGTGAGCGAGCAACCCGAAGTCGAGCGCGCCAGAGCCGGCTACGACCGCCGCCACCGCCACCGTGACCAGCTCCATCAGCATGATCTTCGGCTTGGACAGGGCGAGATAGTCCGCCGCGCGTTGCCAGACCGCCGAGCGAACCGGCGCGTACGACGAAGTCGAAATGCTCATGCCATGGGCTCCATGGCCGCGGACGGCGCCACAGGAACACAAATTCACACTGCCTCATTCGCTTGTGCGGCCGGACGCCCGCTCGCCGCGTCCGCACTTCCAGAGCCGCCGCCGCCGCTGCTAAAATCAGCGAACCGTGGCGACATGGACCGTTGACGCGAGCCAAGACCGCTCCCTGCGTCGAGCGGCCGAAGCCCCGCCTGACGGATCATGAAACCTGGACGTCGAAATCCATCCAGCCACGTCGACGCCTAGTCTAAGCGACCAATTCTCGATGTCAAGATCCACTTGTCGTTTTTTCGGTCGCATGCTCTAATAGAAGCGCAACGACATTTATTTAGAACTTGGACCGCCGATGATTTCACAAACCGCCGAATACGCGCTGCGGGCCGTCGTGTACCTGGCCGACAAGGGCGACGCCCCGCAGACGACGCAGCAAATCGCCGAGGTGACTCGCGTACCCACCGGCTATTTGGCCAAGGTGATGCATACGCTCGGCCGTTCCAGAATCGTCCACGCGCGGAGGGGCCTGCACGGCGGCTTTACGTTGGCCGTGCCGCCCGAGAAGCTGACCGTGCTCGACGTGGTTCAGGCGGTCGACCCCGTGCAGCGGATCGAGCACTGCCCGTTGGGCATACCGGACCATAAATCGCTCTGCCCGCTCCACGCCCGGCTGGACGACACGGCGGCGATGGTGGAGAAGGCGTTGGGCGCCTCGACCATCTCCGAGTTGCTGGCCGTGGCGAAGCGGGGCGAGGCGCCGAAGCCGCTTTATTCGTCCGAGGACGCTCGCGGCTCGTGAAGGGAATCGGCGTCGGACGGGGACGAGAGCCGTTCAGGGCAGCAGATCGGCGGCCAGGATTAAGCCGCGATTTCGGTCGTTCGGGTCGAGAGTGGTTTCGCCGCCGTCCCGATTCGTCTCCTCCCGGACATAAGGGCCGTCTCGGGGGCCGGCGAGAACGAGGCGGGTCAATTCAAGGCGAGGCCGCTGCGGCTTCCACGCGACGAACCGTCCGCGCCCTCGTCCCCACGGTCGACGAGCGTGGCGAGCCGGAAGTCTTTTTGAGGTGTAGACGGCGAGAGGCGGCCCAGGTTCGGCTTGTCCATCCCGGGGCCGCCCATCGCCTGCGTTGTTTGTTAGATCGTTTCCATGATCTTCGCCAGCGTCTCGGCCGAGGGGCGGAGGACGTCGTCGGGGAGGAGGGCGAGGGGGGTTTCGACGGTGTGCTGGGCGGTGACGTAGTCGGCGCGGTCGGCGTCGAGGTAGAGCAGGCCGGTGAGGAACTCCTGGTTCTTCATCCCCTCCTCCAGCAGGTTCAGGGCCGAGCCGCGGCTTTTCACGTCGTGGGCGTCGTCCTTGAGGGCGCGGAGGGTGATCCAGGAGCCGTCGTGGAGCTGGACGCGGACCGACTCGCCGGGCTTCTGCTCGACCTCGATCTCGGCCAGGCGGGGGACGTAGCCGACGTCCTGGAGCGGTTCTTCATTCTCCCTGGCCCACTCCCAACTTTTGGTCGAACCGGCGAAGTCGTTGAACGTGACGCACGGGCTGATGATGTCGAGGACGGCGGTCCCGCCGTGGCTGATCGCGGCCTTGATCAGCGGGACGAGCTGCTTCTTGTCGCCGGCGAACGACCGCGCGACGAACGTGGCGCCGGCGACGATCGCCTCGACGCAGAGGTCGAACGGCGGAACCTCGTTCGCTTCGCCGGTGGGGCGGCGAAGGTGGGCCTTGAGATCGGCGGTGGCCGAGAACTGCCCCTTGGTCAGTCCGTAACAGCCGTTGTCCTCGACGATGTAGACCATCGGCACGTTGCGCCGGCAGGCGTGCTTGAACTGGCCGAGCCCGATGTTGGCCGTGTCGCCGTCGCCGCTGATGCCGATGCACAACAACCTGGAGTTGGCCATCAGCGCGCCGGTGGCCACCGACGGCATCCGGCCGTGCAGCGCGTTGAAGCCGTGGCTGGCTTGCAGGAAGTAGGCCGGCGTCTTGCTCGAGCAGCCGATGCCGCTGAGCTTGACGGTCTGGTACGGGTTGACGCCCAACGACTTGCAGGCCTCGATCAGATAACTGGTGATGCTGTTGTGGCCGCAACCCTTGCAAAGCGTCGACGGCAGCCCCTGAAAGGCCGTGATCGGCAAGGGAAAGCTGCGACCGTTCGATTCCACGAGAACGGTTGCCTCGGTAGCCATGATTCGATCGCCTCGAAGTAGAAGAAGAAGATGCGTCGGGAGGGTGGACGTCCGGCGGGACTCGGGCCGGGATCACTCGGGCGAGGGTTGCTCGACGTGGGGGACGGGGGGGTTGTCGCGTTCGACGTCGCCGGTGGGCCAGCCGGGGCCGGTGGGGGTCTTCTCCCATCCCAGGATCGGCCGGACGATGTTCTCGGCGGCGATCGGCGTGCCGTTGTAGTGCGTGAGCGGGACCAGCCGGTCGGAGAGGGTGCCCCGGAGCGTCATCTTCAGAAGGGACGCCACCTGGGCGTCGCGGTTCTGCTCGACCACGTAAACCCGCTGGTGACGCTCGATGAAGTGCCTGACCTCGTCGGAGATGGGGAGGGCCCGGATCCGGCAGTAACCGGTTCGGACGCCTTGCGCCTCAAGCTGGTCGCGCGCCTCGGCCATGGCGACGTGCGTCCCGCCGTAGGCGATCAGGCCGACCTGGGCGCTGGGGTCCCCCTCGATGATCGGGCCGGGAATCGTCTTGCGGGCGGTTTCGAGCTTCAAGGACAGGCGGTCGAGGTTCTTCTTCCAGTCCTCGGGGCGCTCGCTGTAGCCCGACTTCTCGTTGTGGCCGGTGCCGCGGGTGAAGTAGGCGGCCAGGTGGTGCTCGGTGCCGGGGATCGTCCGATAGCAGACGCCGTCGCCGTCGACGTCCTTGTAGCGCGCGAAGTCCCCCAAACGCTCGAGATCGGCCTCGTTCAGGACCTTGCCGCGATTGAGCGGCTTGTCTGGATACTGGAACGGATCGGCGAGCCAGAGGTTCATGCCCAGGTCGAGATCGGTGGCCACGAACACCGGCGTCTGAAATTGCTGAGCCAGGTCGAGCGCCTCGACGACCAACGAGTAGCACTCCTCGACCGAACCGGGCAAGAGGACGATGTGCCGGCAGTCGCCATGCCCCAGCAGGTGCATCTTGAGCACGTCCCCCTGGCTGGTGCGGGTCGGCAAGCCGGTGGAGGGGCCCATCCGCTGGACGTCGATGATCACGACCGGGATCTCGGCGAAATACCCCATGCCGACGAACTCGGTCATCAGCGAGATCCCCGGCCCCGACGTCGCCGTCAACGCCCGGGCCCCCGCCCAACCCGCGCCGATGGCCATGCCGATCGCCGCCAACTCGTCCTCCGCCTGGATCACGGCGAAGCTCTTGCGGCCGTCGGCGTCGACCCGATGCTTCTTCAGGAAGTCCTCGGCGTACTCGGCCAGGCTGCTCGACGGGGTGATCGGGTACCAGGTCACCACGTTCGCCCCGCCGAACAAGACCCCCAGCGCGGCGGCCTTGTTCCCCTCGATCAGGATCTTCTCCTGGGTCGACTCCATCCGCTCGACCCGGTACGGCAGGTTGGTCGGCAGGTTCTCCCGGGCCCACTCGTAACCGACCTCGACCGCCCTGATGTTGATCTCGCCGGCCTTCGCCTTCCGCCCCGGGAACTCCCGGCGCACCCCCTGCTCGACGGCCTCAAGGTCGATCCCGCAGATCGAGGCGAGGACGCCGACGTACACCATGTTCACGACCTTGCGAAGCTTGTCGCGGTACCCCTTGTCGGTCTTGTCGGGCGGGTACGCCTGCTCGACCAGCTTGTAGAACGGCGCGGCGAGGAACGTCACGTCGTCGCGCAGGCTCGGCAGGTCCACCGCGAAGTCCTCGCGGTACAGGCAGATCGCGCCGGGCTTCAGCTCCGTCACGTCGTCCTGCGCCGTGATCTCGTTCATGCAGACCAGGATGTCGGGGTCGGCGCGGTGCGCTCCGTAGCCCTTGGCGTTGGCTCGGATGTGGAACCACGTCGGCAGGCCCTCGATGTTCGAGGGGAAGATGTTCTTGCCGCTGCACGGAATGCCCATTGCATAAAGAGACCGCAACAGGACGAGGTTGGCCGACTGGCTCCCCGACCCGTTGACGGTCCCCACGCGAATCGCCAAATCGTTGACCACGGGCCCAATCTTGGGCGCCGGCGCGCGCGCCGGCGCCGTCTCAGCCACGGAGAAAGTCGATGACATCGCTCAGCAAGCCTCACAAAGGACCGAGGCGCCTGGCCTGGCCCCACGCGCCGGGAGGGTTGCCCCGGCCGTTGAGAACGCGTGGAGTCTACAGTGGATGGATCGAGGCCTAGCTCCTCGCCAACTTCAGTCGAGCACATCCGTGGTAGGATGGCAAGGGACCGGCGGCGATCCTGCCGCGGCGGCGTGTGATCGACGCCGCGATTCCCGCACAGGCCGAT